>NZ_CP059973.1:303162-606325 GCF_009193295.2 Bacteroides luhongzhouii
TATCGTGATGTCCTTTACCAAGGAAGAAGTTGGTTTGCTAATTACATGGCGATCAACCCTAATTACAGATTGGATTTCTCCAAAGATGGTGGTGCAGGCCCAGCAGGAAACAACTCTAAATGTGGCTACATGATCAGCAAATTCAAAAATGTATCAATCACATTCCAAGGGAGCAATAATAGTAATATTGGCCGTCCATCCATCCTTTTCCGGTTGGCAGACTTCTACCTCTACTATGCAGAAGCTTTAAATGAAATAAATCCTCGTGACCCGAAAATCATCAGTTATATCGATAAGGTACGCGAACGTGCCGGTATTCCGGGCTATCAGGCACTGAAGGATGCAGGGAAGAAAGACATCATTGGAGATTATACCAAACAACAGAAAGCAATCCAAAACGAACGTTTTGTCGAATTATTCTGTGAAGGACAACGTTACTTTGATATCCGCCGCTGGATGATCTGTGGCAAAGGACAAGATGCTGACCAGACCCAGTTCCATGGCATGGATCAGTATGGAGACCCAACTGTTGCAATCGGACAACAAGGTTCATTCTATCGTCGCACACAATTGGAAAAAAGATTATGGGATGACAAAATGTATCTCTACCCGGTGCCACAAAATACAGTCAATCTAAGCGAGGGATTAATTGTACAAAATCCGGGATGGTAATTTTTTCTTAAACAATTCTTCATAGGTTCTCAAAAAGGTTATAGATTGTTTTAACTAGAGGAAAAAGGCAGAATCAAAGAGTCCCGACAAAGACCTGATTCTGCCTTCTCTTCATCTATTCAATTACAATATCATGAAAAGAAAAATACTTTTTTCACGACTGCTCTTTCTAACTTGCCTAAGTTTATGTTTCCAATACGCCACAGCCCAACGCGAAATGAGAACAATCAACTCAGGCTGGCTATTTGCCAAAGGGGTACAACCGGACAGTTCGGCTTTCACCCCCGTTTGTATTCCTCACACATGGAATACAGACGCTTATACTGATAAAAAATATTATCGGGGGACGGCTTGGTATCAAAAAACACTCACACTTTCCGAGCAATGGAAGGACAAACAGATTTTTCTACGATTCGAAGCAGTCAGCCAAGTTGCCGATATATACATTAACGGGCAATTGGCAGGACAACACAAAGGCGGTTATACCGCATTCACCATAGACATTACCCCTTTCTGTTCTTTTTCCAGTCCTAATTTATTGACTATACGGGTAGATAACGCACAGGACAGTGTACCACCCATTTCGGGCGACTTTACTTTTTTTGGCGGTATCTATCGAGATGTATGGCTTATAACCGTACCCAAACAACATTTCTGTCTCAACAATAATGGCTCGGATGGTATCTTCATCAGTACTCCGCACGTTAGTGAATCAGAAGGCACACTCTTTATCAAAGGTACCCTTCGTAACGATGCTACTACCAAAGCGGAGCTAGAAATCATTAATACACTCTATGCCCCGGATGGCAGCGTTATCCAACGCCTGCACCGGACAGTTAAAATAGCTCCCGGCGAGGACTATACATTTAAAGAATCTCCCCAACCTGTAAGTAATCCACAACTTTGGTCACCGGAAACTCCCCACCTCTATCGAGTAGAAACAACCTTATTAAACCGGAAAAACCGGCAACAACTCGACTGTGTAAGTCACCATATCGGTTTCCGCTGGTATCATTTTGACGGAGAAAACGGATTCTCACTTAATGGAAAACCTTACAAATTGAACGGCATCTGTCGTCATCAGGATCAAAAGCCTTTCGGAGTGGCACTTAGCGACGAAATGCACCGGCGAGATATATTGCTGATGAAAGAAATGGGAGTCAACTTTATCCGTATTTCCCACTACCCGCAAGATCCGGCTATCCTCGAACAATGTGACAAGCAGGGAATACTGGCATGGGAAGAGATTCCAATTATTGACATTGTCCCCGAATCAGAAGAATATGCCAATACCTGCGAGCAAAACCTGCGTGAGATGATTCGTCAACATTACAATCACCCGGCAATCATCACTTGGGGATATATGAATGAAATCCTATTAGTCACCCAACGCCAATACAAAACTCAAGAAGAACAAAAGCCGGTATTGGAACGTACATTGGCACTGGCACACCGGCTCGAAAAAGTATTGAAAGAAGAAGATCCATACCGCAACAGCACTATGGCATTTCACGGAAGTAACCATTACAATACCGTAGGACTGGGAAACATTACTGATATAATAGGTTGGAATCTGTATCAAGGATGGTATGGAGGCGAACTAAAAAGCTTCGACCTCTTTCTTGAAGAACAACATCGCCAATATCCTTCCCACCCCATAATTGTAAGCGAATATGGTGCCGGTTCAGATCGTCGCCTACATTCTTTTGAACCAAAATGTTTTGATTTCAGCATAGAATATCAGCAAAAATATCTGGAACATTATCTTCCGGTTATAACTGACACTCCTTATATCTGTGGTGGAACACATTGGAACTTTATTGATTTTTCGGCAGCCTTACGGGATGAAGCGACACCCCGAATCAATAACAAAGGGTTAGTCTATTCCAACCGTACCCCAAAAGATGTGTTCTACTATTACAAAGCAATGTTTCGTAAAGATATTCCTGTACTGCACATCGCATCGCGCGACTGGACTCATCGTGCAGGTATTCTCCAGAAAGGAGCAACAACAGTGACACAGCCTGTAAAGGTATATACTAATCTCCCAGAAGTGGAACTTTTCCTTAATGGACAGTCACTGGGAAAGAAACAATGCGAAAATTGCACCGCCAGTTTCAATGTTCCATTCAGAGAAGGCAAACAACTACTTCTGGCAAAAAGCAGAAATATAGAAGATGCCATTGAGGTATACTTTTCTCCCGTTCCCGCCCAATTGACAAAAGATAATATAAATGGAATAGAACTTGCAGTGAATGTGGGAAGCAATTGTTTCTACACAAGCGACGAAAGTCAGTTGACATGGGTGCCCGACCAGCCTTATACTCCTGGCAGTTGGGGATACACCACACATGACACTGCCAAAAGAGAGAACAATCGCGAAGAATCCACACAAACAGAAATTACCCTGACTGGTGACAATCCACTTTACCAGACAGCCCGCAGCAGACTGGAAGGTTATCAGTTCGATGTACCCAATGGAATATATGAACTCGAACTTTTGTTTGCAGACATCTTCCAGACCAGCGAAAAAATTCCCTATTTACTGGGTAGCGGACAAGGCGGAACAATCAGCCTCGGCAACGCATTCCATATCTTAATCAATGGGCAACAAGTAGAAGAAGCCTGTTGTCCATCATCAGAGAGTGGCACCTTCCGTGCTATAAAAAAACGTTTTATTGTTTCTGCCAAAGAAAACAAGGTCAATATCCAACTGAAAACAATCAACGGAAAAAATTTTTTGAATGGAATAAAACTAAGGAAATTATAAATATTTATTTTTGTAAAAAACTGTATATACATGAAGAACTTTATACGAACCAAACGCATCTGCATACTTTTTGTATACCTCCTCATCTTAATGCCGGCTCATGCTCAGTCCATTTGGGATAAGACAAATTTGGAAAAAGTAAAGCAACAAATTGATCAACCAGCTTACCAAACCGCCTATAATGCATTGCTAGAGCGAGCGGAACAGGCTTTGAAACAGCCCAACCTCTCTGTTATGATGAAAGAAAAGACAGCTATCAGTGGTAATAAGCACGACTACTACAGCCAAGCCCGCTACTTCTGGCCTGATCCTACTAAACCTGACGGTAAACCGTATATAAACCGTGACGGTATCTCCAACCCAGAATTAAATAAGCTGGATCGCAATCGCCTGGGTAACATGGCGAACAATGTCACCGCACTCTCGCTGGCATGGTACTTCAGTAACGATGAACGTTATGCACAAAAAGCTGTAGAACAATTGCAGGTGTGGTTCCTCAATAAAGAAACCTTGATGAATCCTCATCTCAAATATGCGCAGGTAGCTCCCGGTCACGGAAACGATGAAGGTCGTTCTTTCGGTATAATAGATACTTATTCTTTTGTAGAAATGCTGGAAGGCGTTCAGTTACTGGAAAAGTCCGCTGCTTTCAGCAAAAAGGATCAGAAAGCCCTTAAAGCATGGTTCAGCAAATTATTGGAGTGGATTCAGAATAGCAAACAAGGAAAAGAAGAATCTAAACAAAAGAACAACCACAGCACTGCCTATGATGCGCAAGCCATCGCTTTTGCCCTATACACCGGCAATACCCGATTGGCTAAATCCATTCTGGAACAGGTTCCCGAAAAGCGTATCTACAAACAAATAGCTCCGGATGGGGAACAGAAAGAAGAGCTGTGGCGCACTCTAGCATTCGGCTATTCCGAATACAATTTACAGCATCTCATTGATATCGCCACCATATCACAAAAACTAAATATTCCCATCCATCAAGCCAGCTCAGAAGATGGCAGAAACATTTATAAAGCAGCCGATTATCTGAAAAACTTTTTAGGCAAGGATGTTTCCGCCTGGCCTTACAAGCAAATCAGCGATTGGCAGGGTAAGCAGCAGGAGCTATGCAAAGATCTCTATCGACTTTATTTACTAGATCCTACTCGCACGGAATATAAGAAAGCATTCTTCCGTTATTGGAACCAAAATAAGAAAGACCGTTTCAGTTTACTGTTTTTACATCCGGACGATGCCAATCAATTACCGAATGAAACAGACCGTATGCTTACCTTTGCCGCCCATCAGTTGAAATTTGCCATCCAATGCACGGCAGATACCCGAAAAAATACAAAAGATAAAAAAAGGATCAGTCCGCGAAGTATCGAGAAAGATGGTAGTTTACGCATTGTCCGTCCATGGGACTGGTGTTCCGGCTTCTTCCCCGGCTCATTATGGCAACTCTATGCTTACACAAAGGATAATTATTGGAAAGAACAGGCAGCCACCCACACTTGGCCTTTGGAAGAAATTAAGAACCATCGTGGGACGCACGACCTGGGATTTATGGTCTATTGCTCTTTTGGGCAAGGTTATGAACTGACCGGAGACACCACATTCCGAAATGTAATCATTCAAGCAGCCCAAACATTAAGTACCCGTTACAACCCGACCGTTAAAGCAATCCGTTCATGGGACTTCAACCGCGAAAAGTGGCAATATCCGGTCATCATCGACAATATGCTCAATCTGGAACTCTTGTTCCGCACCACCCAACTGACTGGGGATTCCTTATACTATCAGATAGCTGTCAATCATGCCAATACCACACTAGCCAATCACTTTCGTCCCGATGCCTCTTCCTATCATGTGGTAGATTATGATCCACAGACCGGAACTGTTCGCATGAAGTGTACGCATCAAGGACTCTTTGATGAATCGGTATGGAGTCGTGGACAAGCCTGGGGACTCTACGGATATACTATGTGTTATCGTTTCACCCATAATCCGGCATATCTGGCACAAGCAGAAAAGATTGCAGACTATTTCTTCCATCTGCCCGATTTACCTAAAGATTTCATTCCATATTGGGATATGAAGGATCCTGCAATTCCCAACTCTCCGAGAGATGCTTCTGCCGCTGCTGTCATGGCTTCGGGCCTGTATGAGTTATCAACCTATGTATCAGGAGAAAAAGGCAGACAGTATAAAGCAACAGCAGACAAAATCATTAGCAGCCTCAACCAACACTATCGCGCTGCAGAAGATAGTACCCAAGGATTCCTATTACTCCATTCCACAGGTAACTATCCTGCTAAAGATGAGATCGACGTACCGATCTCCTATGCTGATTATTACTATTTGGAAGCACTCTTGAGGAAAAATCAATTAGAGAAGTAAAGTAAGTTACCAGTTCCCTATGGAGACACGCCAGTTCCCACATCGGAAAATGACAGTGTCCCATAGGGAAACAGCTATTGGAATGGATTTCCTTTCTTATTGGTTGAAATAATCCATCTCAATGCATTAAAGAAAAGATAATTCTGTGTCGGATCACAGAAGATGCGGTCGCCATGTCCCATATTCAGATAAATCATACGATAATCTGTGTTAGTCCAGACCACAGGCAAGTCTCCGTCAGGTATAATATCTTTCAATCCAATCGGATAATTCTCCGGTGAAAGTGTCAGAAGTACTTTCACATTCTTACGTTCACGGGGACTTGGTTTCCATTGATACCATTCATTTGCCGGAGAAATATATGAAGAAGGCATACCTTTGACTACTGGATGTGCCGGATCGTCTACCACCAATTTAGCAGGTTGCGGCGGCCAGTTATTGCGATGAAACACACTACCACCAATAAAATCGACAAACCATTGCCAATCAAAACCCTCCATGTTAAAATTAGCAGAATGGAATCCCATCCATCCGCCCCCATTTTCCATATATCGCTGGAAAGCCATGCGCTGTTCCCGTGTATGCGCAGGCAAATCATTCAGGGAGATAACTAGTTGATAGTTACGAAGAGTCGCATCATTCACCTTGTTCCAGTTACTGGTCGTATCACAAATGAACCCTTCGCCATAAGTAGCCTTATGAAGAAAATCCATTGCATCACGGGCAAACTCCCGATGCGCCGTTTCAACGTGTGGATTGTAAAATGCCAGCACCTTGAAACGAGGGAACCATTTAGCAGGCCCGGCAGCCCAAAGAACAGCATTACCAAACATGGTCGTAAAGTCCTTGTTTTTCAGCAAATCCGCATGATGTCCCATAAGAAAATAAACATTACGTGCTTTCATTCTCTCATTCACCCACACTACAGGATGGTCCCCCATCTTTATGTTTGATGCCGGTTCATAACTGGATTCGTCAACATGTGCCAATACACGTACATTACGACGGGGACTACGATCGAAAGTATACCATTCGTCATGCGGTAAAGTAAACGATTTACTCACTCCTTTCATCACCGGATGCGAATGCTGCTCCAGTTCCACTTTACCGGACGCTGTAGGAGCGATATAGTTTTTAAACCGAATCCCCCCCATGAAGTCGGAAAACCAATCCCACATCGGATAGCCATCAAAATTTCCCAACAGCGTAGCGTGATGAAAGCCTACCCATCCTCCACGTCCTTCTTCAATATAACGTTCGAAAGCTTTTTTCGACTCATCACTCCAAGTGTAAGGCGGAAAATCCAGTTGGATAAACACTTTAAATTCTGCCAGAAATGCCTCATTGATCTTTGAAGTATTATTTATTTCAGTTACTTCAAACCGGTTCTCTCTGGCAAAATCTTTCAACCAAGCAAGTGCTGCATCGGTGAAACCACTGTGTTGCCCACCACGTTCAGTGAGCACTAACACTTTAAACAGTGGAGTCACATCCGTCTTTTCCATTGCCTGCAGCGTATTGATAAAAAACACGCCCAAGAGGAATATTATCACCATAATTCGTTCTTTCATCTCAACCCATAATTCTGTTTTCATAATCACATTGTTTTAAAGTTAATACAGTTACATATCTTCAATCGGACAACCACCCATTCAGCAAAATATGAAGGAAAATTTGTAAAAAGGACTGAAAGCCCGAAAGCATTATCAATGCACGAAAACCATCAATAACATGGATTCGTTGCAACTATATAATTTGATCTATTCCTCAGTTTATAAATAATCTTTCAAGGCAATACGTAGTGCACGTTGCGCTTTACTCACATGATAATCAATTCCTTTGGCAGAAATTCCAATTCGACAGGCAGCTTCATGATACGTCATCTCATGAATACGAATCATCTGAAACACCTTCTGCGTCCGTTCAGGAAGCATGGCAAGTGTCTGTGTCAGGATATGACACACTTCTTCCGAAAACAGTTCACAATGACTTGCCTCTTTCCAACTGCAGATACTTATACGTAGTTCTTGCCGCTGACTATTACAAATTTCATTAAAAGCAGCCTGTTTTACTTGCTCATGCCGCAAATAATCATAAGATTTATTGCGCAAAATTGTAATAAGCAACCGACGGGTACTCTCAACGTCTTCCACTTTTATTTCCCTCCATACTTTCAATAAGGCTTCAGTAGCAATATCTTCCGAGACTCCTTCATCATGCACATAGTACTTGACAAAGCAACAAGCTTTCTTATAATACAAATTATAAATGTAGCTAAAAAAACGAGATGACATAGTTTTATTTATCTTTGAGTATTAATTGTTTTTCGGCGATTAGTGAATGATGCAAACATACTGATTACAAGCAAAAAAGCAGAGGAAAAAACAAAAAAATACACCTCACAAAAGAAGTATAGAACAAAGACAAGAAAGCAAGAAAAAAGGATATTATTTCATTATAAATCAACAACATAAAGAAACAATGAGAAAGTATTGACGTATTCAAACATACTTGCAGTAGTAGTAATGAAGTAGTGGAAAAAGAGTTATTCTTCTCGTTTTTTTCCAGAAAAACAACTTATCCTGCTAGGAAACAGGCTTCCTTAAACGTCCTTTATTGTAAAGGAAAGAATATAATGAGAAAACACGTATTATTCACATGCGCTATCGGATGTTTTTGCATGGCGACAATGGGTACGTCCGCACAGGAATCACCCCAACAAATGAAAGAGATAATTATAAAAAGTGGAGTAATACACCGCCCACTTCCGTTGGCTGTCTCCCGTTCACTGGAAGAAGCAGGTCTGAAAAAGAAGGTACTCGTTTCTACTCCTCTATGTACCATGGAAAGTCTTAAAGGATGGATCCACCACGGTATCGGAAAGATAGAACGAAGTACAGAAAAAAGCATCACCGGAAACGGAAGTCTGAAGTTGACCGTTCCAACGACTCGTCAGGGGTGGAAGAATTCTGACCATGCTGTCTATGGATACTCCCAAGCTACTTTCGATGTGAAAGGTGCCAATTGGGAGAAATACAATCGTATCTTCTTCTATATCTATCCCGACTGTGAAGGAAGTCGTAACACACACCTGAATCTATATCTGTTCAATGACGGAATATTAAAAATACCCGACGAATACGGGCGGGAAGGTGCTCATGAAATTAATCTTATAAATCGTCAATGGAACAAATGTTATCTCGAAATCAGTGAACTGCCCCGTGATAGAATTACTCGATTGACTTTCGGCTCCACAGCCTTTGGTCGTGACCGAACCACCGGAGAAACGCAAGAATTCTATATTGACGGAATCGAACTTCAACAAATCGATAATCCAGAGATCGTAAGCGGATGGTTGCCGGAAAAGGAACGTATTGTCTACTCTACCAGCGGTTACACAGTCAAAGGGAATAAAATGGCTGTCACGACCCCTCAAACCGATTCTCCCAACAAGCAGTTCCAGCTACTGAATGCCACAAACAAAATACCTGTCTATACAGGAACCATCAGAAACGAGCAAACAGCCATCGGCCTTTTTGGTATTCTCGATTTCTCCGACTTCAACCAATCTGGTAATTACTATCTCCAAACCGACTCATTCACAACTCCTTCTTTCCGTATCGGAGAAAATATATGGGAGAACTCGGTCTGGAAGGCTCTGAACTTTATCTTCTGCGAACGTTGCGGATACCCTGTCCCCGGCAAGCACGATTACTGCCATGCCGATATCTATGCCAAGCACAACGGACGAACTCTTGCTTACAACGGTGGATGGCATGATGCCGGGGATATGTCACAACAAACCATGCAAACAGGGGATGTTATGTTCGCCCTCTTCGAAATGGCCAATAAAACAAAAGAAAAGAACACCCTACTCTATCAACGCCTACTGGAAGAAGCCAAATGGGGACTAGACTTTATCTTAAAATGCCGCTTTGGAGATGGATACCGTGCAAGCAGTGCCGGTATGGCTATATGGACTGATAATATGACAGGCAACGAAGACGACACTCCTGCCCGCGTACACAATAATCCGTTTGACAATTTCCTGTTTTCAGGAATGGAAGCCTACGCCGCTCTCTCTATTGATGATGACCCAGCTTTAAAAGAGTCATTAATCAGCACGGCCAAGGAAGATTTCGAATTTGCCCTGACAACACATAAAGAAATAGGATACGGACATTTCAAAATATTCTGGGAACACAGCTACAACACCTCTGAAAGCCAATATATGGCAACAGCATCATGGGCTGCCAGCCAACTTTACCGACTGACCGAAGAAAAATACTATTCCCGCCATGCCGTTGAATTTGCAGAATATGTTCTCGCCAGCCAACGCACAATCCCCATACAAGACAAAGACCATCTTTCCGGCTTCTTCTACCGCAACCATGAGCAAAAAATAATCACTCATTTCAATCATCAATCACGTGACCAAATCTATATGCAATCGCTTATCGCACTTTGCGAGACACAACCAGAGCATATCTACTATAATAAATGGAAAAAAGCCATTGAACTGTATGCCGGCTACCTGAAAA
The DNA here is from genome assembly GCF_009193295.2 of Bacteroides luhongzhouii. Taxonomy (NCBI): domain Bacteria; kingdom Pseudomonadati; phylum Bacteroidota; class Bacteroidia; order Bacteroidales; family Bacteroidaceae; genus Bacteroides; species Bacteroides luhongzhouii. The sequence continues at coordinate 313,537 of NZ_CP059973.1, forward strand.
GCATCACTCGTTACTCACATCCCTATCGAATGATACCCAGCGGTATATATCATATCGGTGAAGCAAAGGATAATACCAGTTTCTATGCCCAACATTTATTTCCGGGCGAGCAGGCTGTGAACGACTACACTCGACAGTTGGAAAATGGTATCCGTCTGGATAAAGAACATTATCTGCGTATCTTCCCCGTTTGGTTTTCTTTCCGGGGAAATACAGCTATCCATCTCGCAACAGGAAAAGCTGCTGCTCTCTGCGGTAATTTTTTGAACGACCGTGAACTAAAAGAGATAGCCGAAGACCAACTAAGATGGACTGTCGGAAAAAATCCGTTCGGACAATCTTTGATGTATGGAGAAGGAGACCGATATGCACAGCAATATGCCGCCTTACCGGGTGAAATGACCGGTGAACTACCGGTAGGCATTCAAACAAAATATAATGAAGACAAACCCTATTGGCCACAATGGAATAATGCCACATATAAAGAAGTATGGGTGACATCAGCAGGCAAATGGTTATCCTTGATAGCAGAATTATAAAACAACCCTCTTAAACTGAATAATAGAATGAAAAAAAATTATTATGTATTTATCACATGGATTACTACTGTAATCCTTTACTGTCTTCCACTCCATACAAATGCCGCAAAAAAGAATGCTCCGGTAGTTGTCGCATACGTCACCTCATGGAGTCATATCCTTCCCGACCCGGAAGTAGTCACGCACATCAACTACGCCTTCGGGCATATCAATGAAAACTTCAACGAGATAGGTATTGCCAACGAAGAACGATTACGAACGATTGTCAAATTGAAAAAAAAGAAACCAACCCTGAAGATACTTCTTTCCATCGGTGGATGGGGCAGCGGACGTTTCAGCGAAATGGCCGCATCAGCCAAACATCGGGCTGAATTTGCGGCAGACTGCAAACGGATAATTCACGAATACAATCTGGATGGTATCGACATCGACTGGGAATACCCTACCAGCAAAGCTGCCGGTATCTCTGCTTCTCCTGAAGACACCTCAAACTACACTCAGATGATGAAAGAAATACGCAAAGCCATTGGAAAGAAGAAACTACTGACACTAGCCTCAGTAGCAAGCGGACAGTACATTGACTTTACCGCAATCAAACCATACATAGACTTTGTCAATATCATGACCTACGACATTGCCAATCCGCCCTACCACCATGCGTCACTGTTTCGTTCCGTTTTTACGCATGGGATATCTTGCGAGGAAGCTGTAGAGGCGCACGTAAGGGCAGGCATACCTATTCATCACCTGGTGCTCGGTATCCCTTTCTATGGTCATGGCAAAGAAAGTATTACCAATTTTATCAATTATAAGGATATTGTTAAACTGATTGATAACGGTATGTACATTAGAAAATGGGACGCACAGGCCAAAGTTCCTTATCTTGTGAATACGGACGGGAAGATGGTATGCACATACGAAGATACCGAATCCATTGACAGGAAATGCCTGTTTATCCGTGAAAAAGGTATGCTGGGCGCAATGTATTGGGATTATGACGGAGACGATGCACAAGGAACACTACGAAAAGCAGTATATAAAGGAGTGAAGAGAAAAAATAAAGGCGGTTTATAATAACCGCCTTCACCTACAATTTTCCCCAACCACCAATAACAGTGTTTATTTCAACTCAAACCTAACAGTTCCCCTTATATCTCTTGACGAACTTCCAAACAATGCTTCAAATTTACCAGGTTCCGCCACCCATTCATGTTTAGTATCATCGAAGAAACTCAATGCTTCCTTGCCGATAGTAAATGCTACTACCTTCTCTTCTCCCGGAGCAAGCCTGATTTTCTTGAAGGCTTTCAGTTCCTTCACCGGACGAAGCAAAGAGGATTTTTTATCACTGATATACAATTGAATAACCTCCTGACCGACATAATTCCCTGTATTTTTCACTGTGACTGTGAAAGTTATTGTATCATTCATTGTTATCACTTTCTTATCAACCGAAGGTACCGAGTAATCGAAACTAGTATAACTCAATCCGTGCCCAAACGGGAATAACGGTTTGATTTTCTCTTTATCCGCCCAGCGATAACCCACAAAAATATCTTCACGATATACTTCATTTATTGTGTCACCTTTCTGAACCGACTTTGCCAGCTCTTCTTTATTTCCGGGATATTCACCCAATTTATGAGCACCAACATCATCCAACTTTACAGGGAAAGTAAATGGTAGTTTACCGGAAGGATTTACATCACCAATTAATATGGACGCAAGCGCCGTTCCGGCTTCCGACCCCAAAAACCAACCTTGCACAATAGCAGGAACTTCATCCGCCCATGGCATAGCAACAGCATTTCCCGAAATATTAACCACTACCAGATTACGATTTACCTTTGCTAACTCGCAGATAACCCGATTTTGTGCGTATGGTAAATCAAAGGAAGCACGATCTGAATCCTCACAATCCTGATGAGCACTCTTATTCAAGCCACCGAAAAAGACCACATAATCAGCATCTTTTGCCACCTGTAAAGCCTCAACCAGCAATTCATCTTCTGCACGTTCTTCTTTCAAGTCCTGACCTGTTTTCACTCCATTATACTCTCCTGTTGAATCACCTACATAGCCACGAGCATACACAATTTCAGCATGAGAACCTACACGCTTTTTTAAGCCATCCAAAGGAGATATCTCATATTTCACTTTCAAAGAAGAACTGCCACCACCTACGGTCATCATCTTTATAGCATTTTCTCCGACAACAACAATCTTTTTTGCTTTTGTCAAATCAATGGGCAATATATTGTTCTTGTTCTGCAACAAGACAATACCTTCTTCTCCTATTTTACGCCCTGCCTGTCTGTGCTCCGGAGAACCCAATGAACCAAACGGCTTATTAGGATCCATTGACGTACGGAATATCAAACGTAGGATATTGCCAACTTTTTCATCCAGTTCCTTGGTACCTACTTCACCGTTCTTTATCATCCGCAGATAAGGAAAAGCCAAATAATAATTATCATAGGCATTACTTGCACCATTAGAAAGTCCGTTCGTCCAGGAACCGAATTCCATATCCAAACCATTCATTATAGCCTGACGAGTGTTGTGCACACCACCCCAATCAGATACAACAACTCCATCAAATCCCCATTCATCACGCAAAATGTCTTTCAGTAGCCGTTTATTCTGACAAGCATGTTCACCTAGATAAAGATTATAGGAGCCCATGATTGCCCAAGCCCGGCCTTCCCGTACAGCAGCTTTAAAAGCGGGTAAGTATATTTCATAAAGAGCGCGGTCACTCAATTGTACATTCGTCGTATGTCGGTTGAATTCCTGATTATTCAGCGCATAATGTTTCACACAAGCTGCAACTCCGTTCAATTGGACTCCTTTAATATAAGGAACTACCATAGTAGCAGACAAGTAGGGATCTTCACCCATGTACTCAAAATTACGACCGTTTAATGGTGTCCGATAGATATTTACACCAGGTCCCAGCAAAATATCTTTTTTCCGGTAACGAGCTTCTTCCCCAATACTTTTCCCATAGAGATACGACATTTCAGGATTCCATGTTGCCGCAAGACAAGTCAGAGCCGGATAAGCAATACAAGAATCGTTCGTCCACCCTGCCTGGTTCCACTCGTCCCACAAAACTTCAGGCCGAATGCCGTGAGGACCGTCGGTAGTCCAGACTTCAGGAATGCCAAGACGAGCAACTCCCGGAGAACTGAACTTTGATTGCGCATGTATCATTGCAATTTTTTCCTCAAGCGTCATGCGGGCCAACGCATCTTGTACCCGTTCTTCAATAGGTTTATTCACATCAAGATAAACTGGAACTTGCGCTGATACAGATAAAACTGTAAGGAAAAAGCAAGCTAATATCAATTCCTTTATTTTCATAACATTACTGTTTTTTGCAGTTTTCAATTATTCATACCTAATGAACAGATATATCCTTCCTGAACTATACAATTCCTGAATTTACATGCATCAATAAAATCCATCATTGCCTTACGGACCATTTCTTGTTCAGGACGTGCATTACGGATCTCTTTATAACTACTACGAGGAGCTTCGGAGAACGTAACAATCTTATCCCAATTTTCCGGTGGAGTAATTCCGACAAATGATGAACCATCCATCTTTTTATAAGGCCAAAAAGTATAACCGATGTTATTTTCTCTCATTACCTGACAGAAAGCAGCCTGCCACTCATCAGTGTTATGACCTATTTCACCCATATACATAGGTAAATTCACACTATCTCTAAAATTTATAATTTTCTGAATAGCCTCTTTTGTCGGTTCTCCACCATAGCGATGGCATGTATACATAATTTTGTCATCAAACGTAGAATCTTTGAATGGCCTGAAATTGCCATTCCATTGCGAACCTCCCAATAAAATAATATGATTCTTGTCAACCTCACGTATTGCAGCCGTTCCTATCTTGTAAATACCTTCAAGTTTACTATTCATTTCCTCCATGTTAGGAAAATACGGGGCGATTGGTTCATTAAAAAGTTCATACCCCAAAATTACAGGTTCGTTCTTATAATAGTCGGCAATACGTCGCCAAATATCACAATATAGCTTTTGGCTGTCTTCACTCTCAAACAGCCATGGATAACCATAACTATCATCAATATTATCACCAGTTTGTCCCCCCGGTGCATCGTGCATATCCAAAATCAAGTATAAGCCTTCTTCACGACACCAGTTTACAACAGAATCTACACGTGCGAACCCATCCTGTGCCACTGTCAGTCCCATATAATCTTCATCCGTAAAAAGCTTGTAATGAAAAGGCAAGCGAATAGTGTTAGCGCCACTTTCCTTAATGAAACGTATATCATCACGTGTAATATAATTATCTTTAAAAGCCTTCCAAAATTCGGCTGTAAAGTCTGCCCCCACCATTTGACAAAACATCTCATTAATAAATCGTCCTGAATTCGTTTTATTAAAGCGAAACATATAACCTTCAGGATTTAGCCAGTTGCCCAGATTTGTTCCTTTGATAAACAATTTACTTCCATCTGGCCGAACCAGATCTTGTCCACTAATCGTAACAAATTTAACAATGTTACCTTCCATTGGCTTTCCTGAAGTACAACTATTCAAAAAGATAATTGTCGGAAGCATAAATAATAAGAGAATGTGTTTCATAAATAACTGCGTTATAATAAATAATATATGAGAAGAACGGACATATGTTCCGTCTGCCTAGTCCTGTTAACCTTTATTAGTTAAACAGATTAGAAAGATAGCCATATTGGACAACGTTCTATTAGAAAATTATCCTATCTTTGTGATATGAAGTGCGACAAGAAGTCGTACAAGTAATTGTTCAGCATGATGTCTGAACCTATTGTTCCGTCAATAGTAGCCTAAAGAGGCGTGCTTGACTGGCAACGGTCGGGTGCGAAGCCCTCCCTCTGAAAAGGGTCTGCATACCGAAGAAGAACGGCAAGATAAGTACATATTGGAGAAAGGGCTGAACTTTATCGGAAGTCGTTGCCTGAAAAAGGACGGATGAGCCGATTTAGTTTTATGAGAACTAAATTTTGAATTATCGGAACTGTATGCGGTGAAACTCGCACGTACAGTTCTTAATGGGAAAAGTGGCGGTAACGCCGCCGACCTGCATAACTAATCAAAAATACCATGAAAGAAACTTTGCAAATTCCCATTCCCAAAACACTGGAAGCCCTAATAGGTAAAGAACTATATAATGTATGGTCTTCGCTTTGCCAACTTATTGAACAGAAGTACAATATGGAACAATTATGGAATCATGGCGGAAAAGCATGGAAGTATGAATATAAATATCGCAGAGGTGGAAAAACACTTTGCGCCCTATGCGCCAAAGAACAGGCCATCGGTTTTTTGGTCATTTTAGGCAAAGACGAACGTACAAAATTTGAATTACAGCGAGAGGCTTTTTCCAATGAAACACTTAAGATATATGATGAAACGATCACTTTTCATGATGGGAAGTGGCTTATGTTCGAACTAAAAGACACTAGCTTATTTAATGACATGGAACGGCTTCTATCCATCAAACGAAAACCCAATCGATGATTGAATCAGAAATAAACAAGAGGTATTGTCAAAGTTGCGGGATGCCTCTCCACTTTGATGTAGAGAAATATATGTAAGATTACACTAAGATATTATTGTGTAAGAAAAATGACAAACTGGAAAATAAATTGCATAAACAAATGCAATTATATCCAGAAAATTCACACTTGCAAATACTATGGTTTTTCTAACCTTCTCCTAATGCGGATCACATTTATTGCCCTCTCGACAGTTTAAATATTCCATTCTTCAGGTTACCCTGTAAAAGATTTGCGGATAGTATCTTTATCCCACACAATCCATCCAATCCAGAAACCGGGACAGAATATTTTCGAGAAGCTACCCGTATACAGAATACTTCTAGCCTTATCAATATCTATTGGAGAAAGAAGAGAACAGATACACTTTTTTATATATTGACAGATACAGATAAGGGAGTTTTCAAAGGATAGCTATATAAAGTTAATCTCCCATATTACTTATTTCGTCATGAGAAATCAGGGCGTTCGTCGAATAATCCTATACAGAACCCTGTTTAAACTTACCTTTGCACAGAAAACAAAAGTAATCGATAGTAACTATGGAAGAGCAAATACTAATTTTTCGCACCTCGGTAAAAAATGTACGGGATATCAAATATATCGCAGCGCTTTTCACCCTATGTCCCCAAATCTACAAATGGAATGTAGATATGGAGGATTGGGAAAAAGTATTGAGAATAGAATGTCAGGGGATCACCCCGACTGAAATATTAAAGGCATTACGCGCCATCAACATTTATGCACAGGAACTGGAATGAAGCAAAGAGAAAACCATAAACTAATAGCGAGGTAAATCCTTTACCTCTTCATAATATTTTTCCACTCCAATCTCTTGCATCCGTCTGTTGATAGCTACAAATCTCTTGTATAAATGCTCATCAAACCCTGTATTCTCACAAGGGAAGCAACTACACTGGAAGCAATAATCCACTTGCTTCTCCTCGCTGCATGCACGAACATTACAGGTTTTGAACAACTTGCATTTTTCTTTCCTGCATCCTTGGCAAGTTGCCACAGATAAATGGTCCAAAAACTCTTTAAAATCCGCATACTTTGCAAAGACAGGCTCATCAAGCATCTCTACGAAACGTTGCGCATACACATCAAAATTACCTAACGACTTCTTGAGTTGACCACTGTAGTAAGAAATATCTCCATCGGCAAAAGCAAAGCACTTTCCACAGTGCAGCCCACAAGGAGCAATACGCCCCTTAATAAATTCATGATTTATCTTTTCCATTGTCATTCCTCAATCATTAGTTCCATCTGTATATCTCCCCGCTCATAAGTCGTATGATATTCGGGAAGTTCCTTGAAGCCCAATTTATGATAGATGTGAATAGCAGGTTTCAAACGTGTATTGCTCTCTATAAAGATTCTTTTACCACCAAGCTCCTTCGCCTTATTGACAACGGCTTCGCAAAGTAGTACTCCGATACCTTTGCCCTGAACCTTAGGGCTGACAGCCAGTTTGGCCAACTCATAATCATAAAGAGGATGATCCATCTTACACAAAGCGCATACACCGACAGGCTCATCTTTATAAAGAGCCACTAGAATAGCTCCTCCCTTATCCAAAATATATTCTTGCGGATGGTCCAATGCTTTGTAATCGGCCTCTTCCATCCGAAAATAAGCAGTTATCCACTCTTCGTTAAGAGTCCGGAAAGCAGATTGATAACAAGGTTCATAAGGGACTATTTTTATATCTTTACTCTCGCGTTCTTTTTTTGCTTCCTTCACCCGTTCCAACAAGGACTTAGCCTGCAAAAGATTCTCCCATTCTTCGATAGCTTTCCAAAGGTCATTCCGGGTTTGCTGTGTGATTTGCTCAATAGCTGCGGTAACATCTATGCACTGCTCCGCAAAAGAGTCGGACATTCTTTTTCCTTTGGCAGACAACATGACCATATTTCTTCTCCCGTCAGATTTGTCCTTTATCTCCTTCACCAATCCTTTAACTACCATTTCTTTAATAATATTGCTCACTGAAGGATGAGAATGACCAATCTCTTTAGCGATAGACGTAATGTTTTTTGCCTCCCCACGCGATAATACAAAAAACACAGGAAACCACTTAGGTTTGAGATCTACTCCAAACATTTTATAGATTGCGGCTGCATCCACTGTTATTTTATCGGTCAACATACGTAATCTGCTACCGATGGCTAACTTGCCTGTCTGATTAAAAAAGTCCATGTTTTCACTAATTGCGTTACTAAATACGTAATTGATTACGCAATCATATCAGTTTTTCATAATATGCACAAATATTTTCCGCAAAAATATGTAATCAGTTACATAATTAGTTCTATTTATGGTTTAATAACAAGAAATTCAGTTCACAGGCAGAGAATTTTCCCGAATCCTTCCCAATATTTTGGGAAACTGCCAAAAGAACAACAAAGTACAGCAAATTGCCGCAGTGGCATCAGATATTGCTTCGGCTGCATATACACCAGTTACTCCCATATAATGTGGTAGTACCAATGCCAATGGAATCAGTAGAATCACTTTACGCAACAAAGCAATAAAAATAGATATTTTTGCTTGTCCCAAGGCTACAAACATATTTTGGCAGGCTCGCTGTAATCCGAAAATAGTCATACCGCCCAAGAAAACAGGCATTGTCCAGCGGACTGTTTCTATCAGTCTTTCATCACTTGTAAAAGCAGATGCAACAATCGTAGGAAACAAGATCATAAGCAGCATCAATACCAGATTAAATGAAAACATAGTTATCATCACAATACGAAAACAGTCTTTCACACGTTGTTTATCACCATGACCATAATTATAACTGATAATCGGAACAAATCCCAGCGCAAAACCGGTTAACGGAACACTTGCAAACTGCATCGCACTTTGCAAGATAGTCAATGCGCTGACATAAATATCTCCAAAATTTTTCAGACTGCTATTCAATACAAAACCAACCAGGCTCTCCGTACTTGCCATTATAAATGGAGATACTCCCAAAGCTAACATGGCAAATACAATCTTCCGGTTCAACCGCATATTGCGCTTTTCCAAAGGTAAGGAAGCACGATGGGAAAAGAGAAAACTCAATACCCACGCCGCACTACATGCTTGAGACAATACAGTAGCCAAAGCTGCTCCTTTCACTCCCATATCAAACCCAAAAATGAAAATAGGATCAAGAATAATATTCAATAAGGCACCGATCAAGACGGAATACATTGCAATGGCTGGCCGTCCCTGTGCATTAATGAAGCTATTCAGTCCTGTAGATATTTCAACGAAAACGGTTCCTAATAAATAGATGGAAAGGTAATCAACCGCATATTCCAACGTATTTTCCGAAGCACCCGTAAAAAGCAGAATCGGTTCCATAAAGGTATATGCGATGAACGAAGTGAACAGGGTGAATAGTATCAATAAGACAAAGCCATTCCCCAAAATTTTTCCGGCGCGCAGACGGTCGCCCTGTCCCAGTGCCATGGCTGCCAATGGCGCACCCCCTCCTCCCACAATTGCCGAGAAAGAAGAAATCAGTATAACAAGAGAAGTCGTCACTCCTACCCCAGCCAACGCATCAGTACCAATACCCGGAATATGTCCGATATAGATACGGTCGACCATGCTATACAGCAAATTGACGAATTGGGCTATTACTGCGGGAAGCGCCATTTTAAAAACGAGCGGCAACATACGCTCTGTACCTAGCCGTGCTTCATACTTATTTATCATTCCAAACTTCTTTTTCTAAAATCAGCTGCAAAGTTATAAGAAAAACAGGCTCCCGATTTAAAACCGTTGGATAAAATAAATAGAATAGATACCTTTTATCCACCCGGGATAACTAATCGTACCTGCCAGATAATCATTCAGTTCATCATACAGCTTTTCCAATTCATTTATATCAGCAGAAGTTCCGGGTTCTATTATAAATTTCATATATGCATTGTTTATCTTTTCATCAGTTCTTCTATCTTTCCACCTGTAATATCAGGTATATATTCGGAGATCTTTTCGACACTCCAATCCCACCATTGCAATTCTTGCAATCGGACAATCGTTTGCTCATCAAAACGTTTCCGAATCTCCCTGGCTGGCGTTCCGCCTACTATTGTATAAGGAGGAACATCTTTAGTAACCACTGCCCGCGACGCAATGACTGCTCCATTCCCGATGTGTACTCCTGCCATGATAACAGCTTCATATCCAATCCATACATCATTACCTATTACTATATCCCCTTTATTATCCCAGGCAGAAGTAACATCTCCCTTATCTAAATTCCATTCCTCAAAAAAGATAGGAAACGTATAATTGGATAAAGAATTCAATGTGTGGTTTGCACTATTGAAAAGAAACTTAGCTCCACAGGCTATGGAGCAGAATTTTCCTATTATCAAGCGGTCTTTATTAATCGGATAATGATATAAGACATTGTTCTTCTCAAAAAGAACCGGATCATTTACAAAGTCATTGTATATTGTATAATCACCTACGATAATAGCAGGATTCTTAATCACCGTATTCAGGTAAATAGTCTGAAAATCATTAGAACGAGGATATATGTTCGAATTCATTGTAATGGCTTCTTTTATATAGTTTATTGAATAGAATAAAAAAATAACTTGTGACTTACGTTAAATCACAAACAGTTGTAGCAGCAGAACTCTCTATTGTTACAATCCATATGGGCGAAGCTATTTACAAAGTTGCCATTTCATTGTGTCAGCAAAACAGGATTTATATTACATAGCAAATATACAAGATAAATTTCAGACTATCACACAAAGGACTAAATATGTATCCCATATTGATGCTTCACTTCTGCCATCACAAATGTACTTTCCAGTGATCCCAAACTATCAATCGTCCCCAACACATTCAGAATAAACTCCTGATAGTATTTCATGTTGGGAGCGTGAATCTTCAACAGATAATCATAACTTCCTGATATGTTATAACATTCGGTGACTTCAGGAATGTCCTGTATGATCCGTGTAAACTCTGCCGCTATATCCCTGTTCAAGCGTCTAAGCTTCACACTGCAGAACACGACGAATCCTTGATTCAGTTTCTCCGCATCCAATACGGCAATGTACTTCTTTATATAACCCCCACTCTCCAACCGTTTAAGACGTTCAAAAACAGGAGTTGAAGAAAGACTCACCCGCGCAGCCAACTCTTTCGTTGTCAATCGGGCATTCTCTTGCAAAGTACGGAGTATTTGCAAATCTACTTTATCCAGCTTATCAAAAGTATCCATAAGAAAAATATTCTTCTAAAAGGTGATTTTCAGGAATAACGCAGTTGCATTATTCTATATGACGGCACAAAAATAGCATTATTTTCTATATTTCATCTATATCTTGTTCGATATATCTACATCTCATAACTTTGCAAGAAAATAAAGAAAGAATATAAACTTAAAAAATATACGATTATGGCAACAAAGAAATTACACTTCGAGACTTTACAGGTTCATGTGGGACAAGAACAAGCAGACCCGGCAACAGATGCCCGCGCAGTACCCATTTACCAGACCACTTCTTATGTATTTCACAACTCCGCCCATGCAGCCGCACGTTTTGGTCTGCAGGACCCGGGAAACATCTATGGCCGTCTGACCAACTCCACGCAAGGAGTTTTTGAACAACGTGTAGCCGCCCTTGAAGGAGGAGTAGCAGGACTGGCAGTGGCTTCAGGAGCTGCCGCTATCACTTATGCTTTCGAGAATATCACTCGCGCAGGCGATCATATTGTGGCAGCCAAAACCATTTACGGAGGAAGTTACAACCTACTGGCACATACCTTGCCCAGCTATGGTATCACAACAACATTCGTTGATCCAAGCGATTTGTCGAACTTAGAAAAAGCTATTCAGGAAAATACGAAAGCCGTATTTATCGAAACCTTGGGAAATCCGAATTCAAATATCATTGATATAGAAGCAGTGGCAGAAATAGCCCACCGCCACAAAATACCTTTGATTATTGACAACACATTCGGAACTCCGTATTTAATCCGCCCTATCGAACACGGAGCAGATATCGTAGTACATTCCGCAACAAAGTTCATTGGCGGACACGGTTCTTCATTGGGAGGAGTCATTGTGGATTCAGGCAAATTCGACTGGGTAGCTTCCGGCAAATTCCCACAGCTGACCGAACCCGATCCATGCTATCATGGCGTACGCTTTGTCGACGCAGCCGGTCCGGCTGCCTATGCAATCCGTATCCGTGCCATTTTGCTGCGCGATACAGGAGCTACCATCAGCCCATTCAACGCTTTTATCCTGCTGCAAGGTCTGGAAACTCTTTCCTTGCGTGTAGAGCGTCATGTGGAAAATGCATTGAAGGTAGTGAATTTCTTAAACAATCACCCGAAAGTAAAGAAAGTGAATCACCCGTCATTATCCAACCATCCTGACCATGCACTGTATCAACGTTATTTTCCGAACGGTGCCGGTTCTATCTTCACTTTCGAGGTAAAAGGCGGACAAGAAGAGGCACACCGTTTCATCGACAGTCTGGAGATTTTCTCCCTGCTTGCCAATGTGGCTGACGTGAAATCATTGGTGATCCACCCGGCGAGCACCACCCATTCACAACTCAATGCCCAAGAGCTAGCCGAACAGGAAATTTATCCAGGCACCGTACGCCTATCCATCGGAACAGAACATATTGATGACCTGATTGCGGATTTGGATCAGGCACTTGCCAAAATCTAACATTCAATCATTGAACTTTCCATGACTGCGAGATGTTATACCTACATAACATTAAAAACATTGCAGTCATGGAAAAATATTTAATACACAGCAACGAACTGCATCTGATAGACGCAGAGAAAATCCATCAAGCCGTAGAAAAGATGGTGGAATCACTCGATTTAGCCGCAGGCTCAACCACAAATTTCGATCTCTATCAGGTTGTGGAAAACTACTTTAAAGATCTAGAGAAAAGGAGAAAGATCAATCATGTACTGGGAATTAAAGAAGATAGATATGAACTAGCCGAAGATTTCGGCATTAAATAAAAGAAAGAAATTTATTCAATCACACCAGACAAGTTTTCCAAAAACGAGGGAGTTCCACTTAATGTGAAACTCCCTCGTTTTTTTGAATAATCAGCGTATAATAATTAATTTCCCTGATGTACTGTAAGTTGTGGGAAAGGGAAGTTGATACCTTTTTCATTGAAGGTTTCGTAAATCGCTTTATTTATATCGAAATAAACACCCCAGTAATCTCCGCTATTTACCCATACACGTGCCACTACATTCACACTGCTGGCGTCCAGCGCATGAAGAGCCACAAAGGGAGCCGGTTCATTCAGGATGCGTTTATCAGCAGCAAGAATTTCATAAACGATTTTCTGCACTTTCTCATAATCTTCTCCATAATCTATACCAACAATCCATTCCACACGGCGGGTTTCCTGATGGCTGTAATTGGTCACTACTCCACTACTCAATGAACCATTGGGAATATAGATCAGTTTGTTGTCCGCGGTAGTAAGGATGGTATGGAATATCTGAATTTCTTTTACCGTACCGGATGATCCCTGCTGTGTTTCTATCCAGTCGCCAACTTTATAAGGTTTGAATAAAAGAATAACCAGTCCGCCGGCAAAGTTCTGCAGATTGCCGGATAAAGCCATACCGACAGCTACACCGGCAGAAGCCAATAAAGCTGCGAACGAAGTGGTTTCAACCCCCAGAGCGCCAACGACAGAAATGATTAACAGAATCGTCAACAGAATATTGACCAGACTTTTAACGAAAGTTTTGATACTTACATCCACTTTTCGTTTATCCATCAGGCGTCTGATAAACTTGTTGAGCATCGAGATGAGGAAACGTCCGACGACAAAGACAAGGACCGCAATCAATATACGTTCTCCGGCACGAATACCGAAATCTATCAGTTGTTGAGTAATCAGCGAAAGTTTATCCAAGCCGTCGGCATTGGCAATCGCTTGTTCCATCAAATTATCTGCGGCCACTTGCACAGAATCCGCAGCTTGTGTTGCTTGCAATAATAGTAGCATAATTAAATTATATATTAAATGAATAAATGCAGTTTTGTTATTTCAACAATTTACAAAGTTATATTGTTTTTAGTGAATCTAAAAGTTTTTTTTTGCTTTCCTCCTGCAAAAGCCGTATTTTTGTAACCGATTCACTGGTAGGGGTGCCTTAACATGACGGGCTGAGAACATACCCATAGAATCTGATCCGGGTAATGCCGGCGTAGAGAACTAATTAGTAAGCAAAATGAAAAAAATTGTATGGATGGCCGTCGCCTTATCGGGCGTAGGCATCACTGTTCATGCACAGACGAGTGCAAAGGATAGTATGAGAGTAGTAAACCTGCAAGAAGTGCAGGTAGTATCCACGCGTGCCACCTCCAAAACTCCCGTGGCATTCACCAATATAGGCAAAGCGGAATTGAAGAAGGTTAACTTCGGACAGGATATCCCTTATCTGTTGAGCATGACTCCTTCTACGTTGACCACATCGGATGCTGGAGCAGGTATCGGCTACACGACCCTTCGCGTGCGCGGAACCGACGGCACACGCATCAACATCACAGTGAACGGCATACCGATGAACGATGCCGAAAGCCATAATCTGTTCTGGGTAAATATGCCCGACTTTTCTTCTTCCGTAAAAGATATGCAAGTGCAACGCGGCGCAGGTACGTCTACCAACGGGGCAGGCGCCTTCGGAGCCAGCGTAAATATGCAGACCGAAGGTGCATCCATGAAGCCGTATGCCGAATTCAACGGTTCATACGGTTCATTCAACACGCACAAAGAAACAGTGAAAGTGGGAACCGGTCTGCTCAATAATCATTGGACGTTTGACGCCCGTCTTTCCAATATCGGTACGGACGGATACATAGACCGTGCTTCGGTAGACTTGAATTCTTACTACCTGCAAGGAGGTTATTTTGCAGAAAACACATCTGTGAAGCTGATTGCATTCGCCGGAAAAGAAAAGACATATCACGCCTGGGGATACGCAACCAAAAAGGAAATGGAGGATTTCGGCAGACGCTACAACCCCTGCGGCGAGATGTACACCGACGCCAACGGCAACAAGCATTTTTATGACGACCAAACGGACAATTATCTGCAAAAGAATTATCAGCTTCTCTTCAATCATACTTTCTCAACAGCCTGGAACTTGAACGTTGCCTTGCATTATACCAAAGGCGATGGCTATTACGAAGAGTACAAAGACGGCAGATCCCTCATAGAATATGGTCTGAAGCCATTCACAATAGATGGGACCGAAATAGCCAAAAGTGATTTAGTCCGTCAGAAGAAGATGGACAACAAATTCGGCGGTGGCGTTTTTTCTCTCAATTATACGGCCAACAGGCTGAATGCGTCTCTGGGAGGTGGTTTGAATCAATACCGGGGCAATAACTTCGGAAGGGTTCCCTGGGTGAAGAATTATGTGGGCACTCTATCTCCCGATCATGAATATTACCGCAATAAATCCAAAAAGACCGATGGCAATATTTATCTGAAAGCAAACTACGATCTTACCAGAGGACTAAGCGCGTATGCCGATCTTCAGTATCGACACATCGACTATACCATCGACGGCAACAATGATAAATATGACTGGAGCAAGAATGCTCTGCGTCCACTGGCAGTAGACAAGAAGTTCGATTTCTTTAACCCGAAAGTCGGATTAAACTGGAATATCACGTCCAACCATCGCGTTTATGCCTCTTTCTCGGTAGCTCAAAAAGAACCGACAAGGAACAATTATACGGATGGCGATCCGGATTCGTATCCAAAAGCAGAAAAACTGCTCGACTATGAAGCGGGATATACTTTCGCCAATCAATGGTTGACGGCAGGCGCAAACTTCTACTACATGGATTATACCGACCAACTGGTTCTGACCGGAGCTTTAAATGACATCGGTGAAGCACTGACCGAAAACGTACCGGACAGTTATCGTATGGGAGTCGAGCTAATGCTGGGAATCAAACCGTGTAAATGGTTTCAATGGGACATAAACGCTACATGGAGCAAAAACCGCATCCAGGATTTTGTAGAAAGCCTGCCGGGTTACCATTATAATGCAGATGGTAGTTCTACTTCCCTCCCGACTGTTCAGATCAAGCATAAAGACACTCACATCGCTTTCTCACCCGACTTCCTATTTAATAACCGTTTCTCATTCATTTATAAGGGATTCGAGGCAGCTCTGCAATCGCAATTCGTCAGCAAACAGTATATGACAAATGCAGAAGTAGAAGAATTGACTCTTGATAAATATTTTGTCAGTAACCTCAATCTGGCGTACTCTTTCCGCCCCAAGAAGGTGTTGAAAGAAGTCACGGTAGGGTTTACTGTATATAATCTGTTTAATGAAAAATATGAGAACAACGGTTGGGCCTCGAGCGATTACACCGATACGGTGGAGAATCGGGGAAACTATGCCGGATATGCAGCGCAGGCAGGAACAAACGTCATGGGACATGTTTCTTTCCGCTTTTAATACTACAGAGTTATGGAATTGAATTTTCTGGAAATATTCGGTACGATTGTCGGGCTAGTCTACCTTTGGTTGGAGTACCGGGCAAGTATCTATCTTTGGATAGCAGGTATCGTGATGCCTGCCATCTATATCTTCGTATATTATAAAGCAGGACTGTATGCCGATTTCGGTATCAATATCTACTATCTGATAGCTGCCATCTACGGTTGGTTCTTTTGGATGTGGGGAGGGAGGGAACCCAAAAATCTTCCTATCGTACATACTCCGTGGAAATGTTACTTACCTCTTTTTCTGGTATTTATTGCCACATTTATCGGCATTGCATGGATACTGATCGAATATACGGACAGCAACGTGCCCTGGCTGGATAGTTTTACTACGGCATTGAGCATTGTCGGCATGTGGATGCTGGCACGCAAATATATCGAGCAATGGTTTGCCTGGATTCTTGTGGATATTGTCTGCTGCGGACTTTATATCTACAAAGACCTTTATTTTACTTCTGCTTTATACGGACTTTACTCCATTATAGCTATCTTTGGCTACTTTAAATGGAAAAAATTAATGAATATACAATGATAAGCGAACACTATACTCCCGAAGCCGTCATACTTGCCAACGGCGAATATCCTACGCATGCGCTTCCCCTGAAAATACTGGAAGAGGCTAAATTCGTGATTTGTTGCGATGGAGCAGCCAACGAATATATCTTACGTGGACATACCCCGGATGTGATTATCGGTGACGGAGATTCTCTTTCTTCGGAAAACAAAACACGCTTTTCGGACATTATTCATCATATAGCCGATCAGGAAACAAACGACCAAACCAAGGCTGTCCACTTCCTGCAAGAAAAAGGCTACCGGAAGATAGTCATCGTCGGTGCTACCGGAAAACGGGAAGACCACACATTGGGAAATATCAGTTTGCTGCTGGATTATATGAAAAGCGGTATGGAAGTGCGGACAGTTACGGATTACGGAGTATTTATTCCGGCAAGTGGCACGCAGACTTTCGTTTCCCACGCCGGGCAGCAAGTATCCATTATCAATTTCGGAGCGAAAGGATTGAAAGGGGAAGGATTGGTTTATCCGCTTAGCGACTTTACGAATTGGTGGCAAGGGACTCTTAATGAGGCTACAGGCAATCGTTTTACCATTCAGTGCACGGGAGAGTATTTAGTATTTCTAGCTTCTATATAAACCGATATTAACTCTCAAGACATTTTATTACTATGAGAAAATATTCTCATTGCAATGAGAAAAAATACTCATAGTGATGAGAACTTTTTCTCATTGCGGTGAGAATATCTCTTTCATTCCAATAGACTGACAACGCTTCACATCCCCCTGTCTAACAGTCTATTAAGACTGACTATAATGAAAGCAAATAGCTCTTGAAATCTGCAAACTCTTTCGTCATTTGCAAGCTCTTCTTCTCGCCTTTCATAAATTCCTGCAATTTGGCAGGTATCTCTACTGATTCACCGATAATGCTTTCCACTGTTTCAAGGAATTTAGCCGGATGAGCCGTTTCAAGGAATACACCCGTTTCGCCTTCTTTCAAGCCTTCTACCAATGCACGGTATCCGCAAGCTCCGTGAGGATCGAGGAGATAATGATGTTCTTTCCAAGTTTCTTTCACCGTTTCACGGATCTGCTCGTCGGTATAAGTTGTTCCTGAAATTTCGGCAGAGATAGCAGCATGCGAACCATTATACAAATCAAGTACACGGGCAAAGTTGCTAGGATCTCCCACGTCCATAGCGTTAGCGATTGTTGCAATAGACGGACGGGGATTGTATTTACCTGTTTGCAGGTATTGATAGAAAATATCGTTGCGGTTGTTGGCAGCAATGAAACGCTTCACAGGCAATCCCATTTTCTTTCCGAACAATCCTGCGGTGATATTTCCGAAGTTTCCGCTAGGTACGCAGATGACGGCGTTATCTGCTTTTCCGGCACGCTTCAGTTGAGCGTATGCATAGAAATAATAAAATGCTTGTGGCAGGAAACGGGCTACATTGATGGAATTGGCAGAAGTCAATGATAGATGTTCATTCAGCTCCTTATCCATAAAAGCAGCTTTTACCAATGCCTGGCAATCATCAAACGTTCCGTCCACTTCGAGGGCAGTGATGTTCTGCCCCAGTGTAGTGAATTGTTTTTCCTGTATTTCGCTGACTTTTCCTTTCGGATAGAGCACATATACATGAATACCGTCCACACCCAGAAAACCGTTAGCCACGGCACTTCCCGTATCACCGGAAGTGGCTACCAGTACATTTACATTCTTCTGTCCTTCTTTCTTAATGAAGTATCCCAGCAGACGTGCCATGAAACGACCGCCTACATCTTTGAAGGCCAGTGTCGGTCCGTGGAAAAGTTCGAGCGAGTAGATGTTATCCGCTACCTTCACCAAAGGTACATCAAAACTTAATGTATCATATACAATCTGTTTCAAGGTGTCGGCAGGAATGTCCTCACCGAAGAAAGCATCGGCTACACGATAAGCTATTTCCTGAAAAGACAACGTATCAATTGTATCGTAAAACTCTTGTGGAAGAGGCTTGA
This sequence comes from Bacteroides luhongzhouii, assembly GCF_009193295.2. NCBI lineage: Bacteria > Pseudomonadati > Bacteroidota > Bacteroidia > Bacteroidales > Bacteroidaceae > Bacteroides > Bacteroides luhongzhouii. The sequence continues at coordinate 332,742 of NZ_CP059973.1, forward strand.
TAGACATAGGCATAAACAACCCTTTATCGGCTGCAAGACCCTTTACAACTGCTTCCTGTAAAGAAGCCACCGGCGCTTGTTTATTCGTACTATAATATTTCATGGGATGATATTTTTAGTGCTCACCACAGATTACACAGATTGACACAGATATTTTCTCTATTATTACATAATACAAAAGTCTCTTATCACTTTAAATCTGCGCGAATCTGTGTAATCTGTGATGAACATTATTTCATAAATTCTTTAATGAACTCGTCTTCTTTCAACACACCATAACTACCATTGCAGGCAGATACTTCGTCGTAAGTTTGCACCTCGTCCGGCTCAATTCCCGGATACCAGATAAGGAACGGGATAGGTTCGGAAGTGTGTGTGCGAAGTTCGCAGGGAGTAGGATGGTCAGGCAATACGGCTATTGCTACCGGTTCATCCCAATCTTTCACAGCTTCGTAGATAGGTCCTACGGCACGTTTATCCAGATTCTCGATAGTGAGAAGTTTCAAGTCGATGTCTCCTTCGTGTCCGGCCTCATCACTGGCTTCGATATGAAGATAGACAAAGTCATCGGTTTTCAAGGCTTCCAATGCAGCCGCCACTTTATTTTCATAATTTGTATTATACAGACCGGTTGCTCCTTCTACCGCAATACGACGCAACCCGGCATAATAACCGATTCCATTTATCAGATCGACTGCCGAAATCACCGCACCTTTTTCCACTTGCGGGAAAGTTTCGGAGAAAGTAGACATCTGCGGACGATAACCGGGGCTCCAAGGCCAAATACTATTGGCGGGGTCTTTACCTTCAGCCATGCGTTTCAGGTTCAATGGATGATTCTTCAACAGTTCCTGTGATTTTAGAATCAGGTCATTAATCAGATCTGCCGTTTCTTGTGCTTCCGGCACCAATGGTTTCACCATCAGCGGGCGGAAAGGTTTCAAAGGAACATCGTGCGGAGGGGTGCAGTCCAATTCTTTATTTCCTCCCTTGATAACCAACAGATGACGGTATTGGACTCCTGTGTGAAACCGTACGCGTTCATTGCCTAGTTTTTCTTGCAAGTATTGAATCAATACGTCCGCTTCTTCCGTAGATATATGTCCGGAGGAGTGATTCTTCAGAATTTCTCCTTCCACACAAATCAAGTTACAACGCATTGCCATCTCGCCTGGTTTCAGATCCACGCCGATACTGGCAGCTTCCAGCGGTCCACGACCTTCGTACACTTTCGGAAGATTATATCCCAACACAGACATGTTGGCTACTTCACTACCCGGATGGAAACCTTCTGCCACGGTAATCAAGCGACCATTACGTCCCATTCGGGCTAATTTATCCATATATGGCGTTTTCGCATATTGCAGGAGCGTCTTGTCCCCTAGTGACTTCACTGGCCAGTCGGCCATTCCGTCTCCCAATATAATGATATGCTTCATAAATTGAAAATTAAACGTTCGCGATGCTCATGATATCAGCGAATACTCCGGCAGCCGTAACTCCGGCACCGGCACCGTATCCCTGAATCATCATCGGATATTCTTTATAGCGTTCCGTAGTAAGCAGGATAATGTTGTTGCTACCTTCCAGACCGTAGAACGGGTGGTTGGCACCTACTTCCTGTAAGCCGACAGAAGCTTTTCCGTTCTCCAGTTTGGCTACGAAACGCCAGTGTTTATTTTCTTTCTCCAATACCTGGCGGCGGGCTTCAAAGTCTGCGTCGAGACTTGGAACACGTTTCCAGAAATCTTCCAGAGAACCTTCGAAGAAGTCATTCGGAACAAAGAGGTTCTTTTCAACATCTTCCTGTTCCAGACGGTATCCGGCTTCACGTGCCAGAATCACCAGTTTACGGATTACGTCTTTTCCGCTCAAGTCGATACGCGGGTCCGGTTCGGAGTAACGTTCTTCCTGTGCCATTTTGATGGTACGGCTGAAAGGAATATCGGCACTGATTTTGTTAAAGATGTAGTTCAACGTACCTGAAAGCACTGCTTCAATCTTCAGAATCTTGTCGCCACTATGAATCAGGTCATTGATCGTGTTAATAATTGGAAGGCCTGCACCTACGTTTGTTTCGAACAGATATTTCACACCACGTTGGCGGGCAATCGTTTTCAGTTCACGATAGTTCTCGTAAGCGGAAGAAGCGGCAATCTTGTTGGCTGCTACCACAGAGATATTGTGTTGCAGGAAATCTTTATAAAGTGACGCAATGTCGGCGCTGGCCGTACAGTCTACAAATACAGAATTAAAGATGTTCATTCCGATAATCTCGTCGCGGATGGTTTGCAGACTACTGTCTTTCCCCTTTTCCAGCAGTTCTTTACGGAAGTTGGCAAGGTCGAAACCTTCACGGCTGAACATTGCCTTGGCAGCATCAATGATACCTACCACATGGAGTTTCAATCCGTTTTCCATCATGAGTTTCTGCTGTTGGCAACGAATCTGTTCTACGAGGCTGCCGCCTACCGTACCGACACCGCAGATAAAGAGGTTCAGTACCTGATATTCGGAGAGGAAGAAAGAGTCGTGAATGACGTTCAGGGATTTACGCAGAGATTTGGAATCGACCACAAAAGAGATATTTGTTTCCGAAGCTCCTTGCGCACAGGCAATTACGTTGATACCGTTGCGTCCCAGCGTACCGAAAAGTTTACCGGCGATACCCGGGGTATGTTTCATATTCTCGCCTACGATAGCAACCGTTGCCAGGTTTCTTTCCGCGAGAATCGGAGAAATCTCTCCCATTTCTATTTCTTTCGCGAATTCCTCATTCAGCACTTCACAAGCCAGGTCGGCATCGGCATTACGCACACCGATAGAAGTACTGTTCTCCGATGAAGCCTGCGACACGAGGAATACGCTGATTCCGTTCTTAGCCAATGCTTTAAAGATACGGTAGTTTACACCGATCACACCCACCATACCGAGTCCCTGAACAGTGATCAGGCTGGTGTCGTTGATGGAGGAAATACCTTTGATAGCCTTGCTCTGCGGGTTGGAAACTTCTTGTTTGATAATCGTTCCCACTCCGTCCGGATTGAAGGTATTCTTTATTATAATAGGAATATTCTTGTGACATACGGGATAGATAGTCGGCGGATAAACCACCTTTGCACCGAAATTACAAAGTTCGGTCGCTTCTACATAACTCAATTCCGTAATGGTATAAGCAGTTGAAATGACACGCGGGTCAGCCGTCATAAATCCGTCTACATCCGTCCAGATTTCCAGACTTGCCGCATCCAAAGCCGCAGCAATAATGGCAGCCGTATAGTCCGAGCCACCACGCCCGAGGTTCGTCACATCTCCTGTCGTTTTATCTGAAGAGATGAATCCCGGCACCAGTGACACTTTAGGGATAGACCGGAAAGCCTCTTTCACCAACTTATTAGTCAGGTCGGTATCCAGCGTATGTTTACTATGTTTTCTTTCGGTCTTGATAAAAGTGCGCGAATCGAACCATTCTGCTCCATCAATCAGTTCGGTAACGATAATGGATGAAAGGCGTTCACCATAGCTGACGATTGTATCCGAAGTCTTAGCGGAAAGGTCTCTAATCAGATAAATTCCCTGGAAGATGTCCTTCAATTCGTTCAGCAGTTCGCCAATCTGACGTTGCAACGAAACTTGCTTTTCTCCGGCAGGAATCACCTCCTTAATCATCTCTACATGACGGTAAACGATTTCGCGGAACTCACCCTCATAGGCTGAATCTCCTACTGCCGCCATCTTTGATGTATTTATCAATTTGTCAGTGATGCCTCCCAATGCGGAAACAACTACAATTACCGGCTCACCTGCCGACTCTACAATTCTCTTTACGCTTAAAATGCTGTTCACGGAACCTACGGACGTCCCGCCGAATTTCATTACTTTCATGAAGATACTTATTTAAATGCAATGTCCTGCAGTTTGCTTTTTACAGAACGATTGGTTGTTTACGAATAAAATTGAATTTGAATTTTGCCTGTTTATACAAGCGTGAATCACGTAGATACACAAAAACTATCCATCAACCCCTAAGGGTCATGGTACACATGGATGTGACTGTATGTGGATAGTACTTCATCATAGTCCTTGTTTCTACTCTTGTTTTTGATAAGTGTCGCAAAAGTAATAATAAAAACGTTCAATCTATCACTTTTTTCGGTTTTTTTCTGATAAAAAGAATCTTCCGCCTTCTATTCGTTCTGTCATCCGCCTTTACTTTTATGACATTTTGCTACTTATATATCAAATATATTATTATATTTGCGAAAACAATCGCACAAAATCAGCTTATGAATCCATTAAATACTTCCGTATTGCTAATATACACCGGTGGAACAATTGGTATGATCGAGAATGCCGCGACAGGTGCTCTGGAGAACTTTAACTTCGAGCAACTGCAAAAGTATATCCCCGAACTGCAAAAGTTCAACTTCCCGATCGATACCTATCAGTTTGACCCTCCAATGGATTCATCGGACATGGAACCGGATATATGGCGGAAGCTGGTACGCATCATTCATGAAAATTACGACCGTTACCACGGCTTCGTCATTCTGCACGGGACGGATACGATGGCTTACACTGCTTCGGCATTGAGTTTTATGCTCGAAGGACTCGATAAACCTGTTATCCTCACAGGTTCACAACTTCCCATAGGTGTACTCCGCACGGACGGAAAAGAAAATTTGATGACCAGCATCGAGATTGCCGTCGCACAAAATAAGGAAGGGAAAGCGCTCGTACCGGAAGTATGCATCTTCTTTGAAAACCATCTGATGCGGGGAAACCGCACGACCAAGATGAATGCGGAAAACTTCAACGCATTCCGTTCTTTCAATTATCCGGTATTGGCGGAAGCCGGAATCCATATCAAATATAATAATGTGCAGATTCACGTAAATGGTGAGGAGCGGGAATTGAAGCCTCATTATCTGTTGGATACCAATGTAGTGGTGCTGAAACTCTTCCCGGGCATCCAGGAAAATGTGATTGCCACCATTCTAGGGATTGACGGATTGAAAGCTGTCGTGCTCGAAACATACGGTTCGGGGAATGCTCCTCGGAAGGAATGGTTCATACGTCGGCTGTGCCAGGCCAGCGAACGTGGAATTGTGATTGTCAACGTGACACAATGCAGCGCAGGAATGGTAGAGATGGAACGTTATGAAACGGGCTACCAATTGTTGCAGGCAGGTGTTGTCTCCGGATATGACAGTACGACGGAGTCGGCTGTGACTAAATTAATGTTCTTACTGGGACATGGATATACAGCGGACGAGGTGCGCGACCGGATGAATCGTTCGATGGCAGGAGAGATAACTCTGTAAATTCCCTGTTTGTTTTACGCATTGAACAGATTTTATCTGAATTTGTTTTGCGCGTTGAACAAATAGGGTTTTAACTAAACAAATTCTTAAGCCAGTTCACAAATAAAATGGCCTGTTCAGAGTCTGCTCTCAAATAGCTTTTTGCAATTGCACTTCCCATAGAAACTCCGGGCTCCTCTTGCCAAGCCAGAAATGTATGAATGCGAGCCTTGGATTTATGAATTGCTTTATACTTATTCACTTTTTTATCTTCTATTACTTCCAAAGCGGCATCTACTTCATCTAACAAGTCTTTGTCATTGACAGCCAACTTAGCCAGGAAATCCTCCAACATTCCGTTCAATTGATTATCAGGCATCACCCAAACTCCAATCTTCACATCGTCAGAATCATTTGGGAAAAGAATCAGCCCTTCATTTGGAAGAACATCAGGTACTGTATACTTTCCGCTTTCAACTAATATCTGAGAGATTCGTTGCCAACGCCCGGCCATATTCAAATCCGCATCAATCACAAGCCCTAATATTCGATTATTGGCAGTTTGTTTATCTATCAGAATACGAAATAATTCGATTGCTTTTTCTACTGAACCGCATGGTTTAATAAAAATATTATCCTCTAATTGATTCAATTCCCTTAAATGCGCTATCACAAACAAATCATCCGGTCCCTCTACTAATAATTTGAATGCATAATCTTCTTCTCTCCGCTTGTCAGCCATTTTATCGTTTTATCTAATTTCAATATCCTGCTCCAATACCAACTCCAAGTCTTCCTTATTATCGTAAGTAACGGCTACAACTTTATTTTTACGCCGCTCTAAACGAATAAATGTCCCGTCATTTTCTATATTTTCTGCTACAAAAGCGCGAATTGCATCACGGCTATGGGTTGTTACGAAAACCTGTATATTGAGCATCCTTGACAAACTAAAAATGACTTTCCATAATTTCTGCTGAACTGAATAGTGTAACCCATTTTCAAACTCATCAATAAGCAAAACACCCTCCTTAGTATTCAACATTGCAAGAATAATAGTCAAAATACGGTTTATTCCATCTCCCATAGAACTTAATCTACGTGGCTTTGATTCTCCCTCAAACACAACATACGGTACACGCTCATCCTCATTTCTCTCACGCGAAAACCTATTTTTACGTCTATCATCTTTCAAGAAGTTCAAATCCACTATTCTTTGCTCTATTATTTGCAGAGCCTTCACAACCTCTTTCTGTAATGGAGTTAGAGCTAGTTTATCAAACAAAGAAGGATTATTTATTGTATTTATATCCCCCATTCTTACATATTGAACTTTATTCAACAAATCCATTTGGGAACGAGGAACCGAACCATTAAACGTATAAAGAATCTTTTGACCGAGAGAAGGAGTAATCTCCAAACCAAGTCCTATATTTTCATAATAACTACTTGGGTCATAATTCTCGACAACAGTACGAACAGTTCTATCAAAGCCACCTTCCGTTATCTGCATCTCCGTAAAATACACAAATCGTATTTCCACCTTACGCTCCATATCTGATAGCATAATAGGAAGCTCAAATTTATGCTCATTATCGTAATTAGGAACAAAGGACAAAAAACTATCCAACTCCTTTCGTTGGTGGTTTTCTACATATCGGTCAGTTGACTCACCACGGAATTCCAATAATTGCATCAGCCATTCAAGACTTCCACCGGATTGAAGTATGGAAACAGCCTCTAATAGCGAAGATTTACCTACGTTATTTTCACCTGCTATCAAATTCACACGTCCCAATTTATCGATTTGTAAACTCTCCAGGTTCTTATAATTCTTTATATACAAACTATTCATATTGAACGGAATTTTGTGTATTATCACAACAAAGATAGTTATTATTGTGATTCGCCTTACATAATTGAATTAAAATCAATGAGATTTGTTTTGTGCTTTGGGCTATTTATAGTTACTTTTGCTCCAAAAGCAAGTTGACGAGACTTATTTAGTTAGAATAAGAGATAAAATGGCAAAAGAGAAAACCGTATATGTATGCAGTAATTGCGGACAAGATTCACCGAAATGGGTGGGTAAATGTCCGTCGTGTGGAGAATGGAATACGTATGTTGAAGAAATCGTACGGAAAGAACCTACCAACCGCCGCCCGGTGTCGGGCATTGAGACACAGAAACCCAAGCCACTGGCACTTAGCGATATTGAAGCGGACGATGAGCCACGCATCAATATGCACGATGATGAATTGAATCGCGTATTGGGTGGCGGACTTGTACAAGGTTCTCTTGTCCTGATAGGCGGTGAGCCGGGAATCGGTAAATCCACACTCGTCATGCAGACCGTACTGCACATGCCGGAGAAGAAAATTCTTTATGTGTCCGGTGAAGAAAGTGCACGGCAGCTTAAACTCCGTGCCGACCGTCTCTCCGATACTTCCAGCGATTGCCTGATCGTTTGTGAAACTTCGCTCGAACAAATTTATGTGCATATCAAGAATACGAATCCCGATCTAGTGATTATCGACTCTATACAGACCATTTCGACCGAGAGTATCGAATCATCTCCCGGAAGTATTGCGCAAGTCAGAGAGTGTTCGGCCTCTATTCTTCGTTTTGCGAAAGAAACGCATACTCCTGTGTTGCTGATCGGTCATATTAATAAGGAAGGAAGTATTGCAGGACCTAAAGTGTTGGAACACATCGTAGATACTGTTCTTCAATTTGAAGGCGACCAGCATTATATGTATCGTATTCTGCGCAGTATCAAGAATCGTTTCGGCAGTACGGCAGAGTTAGGTATTTATGAAATGCGTCAGGATGGGTTGCGCCAGGTGAATAATCCTTCCGAACTTTTGCTTAGTCAGGACCATGAGGGAATGAGTGGAGTAGCTATTGCTTCCGCTATCGAAGGGATACGCCCGTTCTTGATCGAGACACAGGCTTTGGTCAGTTCTGCCGTTTATGGAAATCCTCAACGTTCGGCAACCGGTTTTGATTTAAGAAGAATGAATATGTTGCTGGCTGTTCTCGAAAAGCGTGTCGGATTTAAGCTGGCACAGAAAGATGTGTTTCTGAATATTGCCGGAGGACTGAAAGTAAATGACCCGGCTATCGACTTGCCGGTTATCAGTGCCATCCTTTCTTCCAATATGGACGCAGCCATTGAGCCGGAAGTTTGTATGGCGGGAGAAATCGGATTGTCGGGAGAGATACGTCCTGTGAATCGAATAGAACAACGTATCGGTGAAGCCGAAAAATTAGGCTTCAAACGATTCTTGTTGCCCAAATACAATCTGCAAGGCATTGACACTAAGAAACTGAAGATCGAGTTAGTTCCGGTGAGAAAGGTAGAAGAGGCATTCAGGGCTTTATTTGGATAAGCACTGATACATATCACTGATGAATAAATGATCTGCTTTATCAATTTTATAGTAGAAAATAATATCAACAATAACTAAATGATACAAGAATACCAACTCCGCATACTTCCCGAAATCGCAGCAAACGAACAGAAACTAAAGGAATATCTTTCTAAAGAAAAAGGGTTGAACCTGCGTGACATCACTGCTACCCGAATCTTGAAACGAAGCATCGATGCACGGCAACGGACCATCTTCGTCAATCTGAAGGTACGGGCGTACATCCGTGAGATGCCTAAGGATGACGAATACGAGCATACTATATATAATAAGGTAGAGGGAAAGCCGCAAGTGATTGTCGTAGGCGCAGGCCCCGGCGGACTATTTGCTGCCCTGCGTCTCATCGAACTGGGATTACGTCCCGTTGTTATCGAGCGCGGAAAAGACGTGCGTGAGCGGAAAAAAGATTTAGCACAGATCAGCAGGGAACACACGGTTGACCCGGAATCGAATTACAGTTTTGGCGAAGGAGGTGCAGGAGCTTATTCGGACGGGAAACTCTATACCCGGAGCAAGAAGAGAGGGAATGTAGACAAGATATTGAATGTATTCTGCCAGCATGGGGCTTCTACGGCAATATTAGTAGACGCGCATCCGCATATCGGGACAGATAAGTTGCCACGTGTCATTGAAAATATGCGGAATACCATCATCGAATGTGGCGGAGAAGTACATTTCCAGACACGAATGGAGGCACTGATTATCGAGAATGATGAAGTAAAAGGTATCGAAACAAACACAGGAAAGACTTTTCTCGGACCTGTGATACTGGCAACCGGACATTCGGCGAGAGATGTATATCGTTGGTTGGCTGCGAATAATGTGGCGATTGAAGCGAAAGGCATTGCAGTCGGTGTCCGTTTAGAGCATCCGGCAATGTTGATCGATCAGATACAATATCATAGTAAGGAAGGGCGAGGCAAGTATCTGCCTGCCGCAGAATACAGCTTCGTCACGCAGGTTGAAGGCAGAGGAGTGTATAGCTTCTGTATGTGCCCCGGCGGTTTCATTGTTCCTGCCGCCAGCGGACCGGAGCAAGTGGTAGTGAACGGTATGTCTCCTTCTAATCGTGGCTCGCGATGGAGCAATTCGGGCATGGTGGTGGAAGTGCAACCGGAGGACTTGATTAATGAAGAAGTAAAAGTGGACAACGGAGAATCGGTTGCGCGACGAAATGAACAGCTGCTGGCTCTTAATCCTAATCTAAATAGTGCTCAACTTTCTGAAATCAATTCACAACTGCTGTCCGTTCTTCACTTTCAGGAAGAACAGGAACGCCAATGCTGGTTGCAAGGAGGCAGAAGGCAGACAGCACCGGCACAGCGTATGCAGGACTTCACCCGCAAGAAATTGAGTTACGACTTACCCGAATCTTCCTACAGTCCGGGATTGATTTCTTCTCCGCTTCATTTCTGGATGCCGGAGTTTATCAGCAAAAGATTATCTCTCGGTTTCCAGCAATTCGGACGTTACAGTCATGGCTTCCTCACTAATGAGGCGGTGATGATCGGCATAGAGACACGTACTTCTTCTCCCGTTCGCATCGTACGCGATAAAGAGACATTGCAACATACAACCGTTCGCGGATTATTCCCTTGCGGAGAAGGCGCAGGCTATGCTGGAGGAATTGTTTCTGCCGGAGTGGATGGAGAACGGTGTGCGGAAGCCGTAGCCAATTATTTTAATCGCTAACTAAAACTACATGAAAATGAATCATCAACCCGAAATAGCCATTGTAGAAGCAAACACACTAACCAGTCTCGGCCTGAAAGGAATCCTGGAAGAAATGATTCCTATGGCAACCATACGCACCTTCCATCAATTCAGTGAACTGATGGATGATACGCCGGATATGTATGCCCATTATTTCATTTCTGCGCAGATTTACGTGGAGCACAATGCTTTCTTTCTCCCCCGGAAACGAAAAACGATTGTATTAGCAAGTGACAGTCCGCAATTCCAACTGTCCGGCGTGCCTGTACTCAACATCCATGAATCCGAGGAAGAGCTGGTGAAAAATATATTGAAACTCCACCAACACGCCCACCACAACGGCTATCCGGTGAAAGACATGCCGTCCATGCCTCCGACACAACCTCATCAGGAGATTTTATCTTCCCGTGAAATAGAAGTGCTCGTACTGATAACCAAAGGATTAATCAACAAAGAAATTGCAGATAAACTGAATATCAGCCTGACCACCGTTATCACTCACCGGAAAAATATCACAGAGAAATTAGGCATCAAATCCGTCTCCGGACTGACTATTTATGCGGTAATGAACGGGTATATCGAGGCTGACCGGATCTGACGCGTCCTCTATGGTGAACAAATCCTAATAAATGAGGATTGACCATTGTCTATATTTGCCGTTACTTTGCACCAGATAAATTAACAGCAGATGAAGACAAAGAATATTATGATTGCCCTTACACTCCTGACGACAGGAACAGCATGGGCTGAAGATTTCCCCAAAGACTCACTAAAAATAGTAGACATCGAAGAAGTGGTAGTGATTGCTACCCCGAAAGAGAATCGTAAATTGCGTGAATTGCCGGTAGCCGCCACTGTTTTATCACAAGATAATATGCGAGCCTATCAGGTGAACTCTGTAAAAAACCTGACAGGCATTGTCCCCAATCTGTTTATCCCCGATTATGGTTCCAAACTGACCACTTCCATTTATATCCGCGGAATCGGCTCACGTATCAACACTCCGTCCGTAGGACTTTATGTAGACAACATCCCTTATATCGACAAATCCGCTTTCGACTTCAACTATGCTGATATCGAACGTATTGACATTCTCCGTGGACCACAAGGTACTCTCTACGGACGTAATACGATGGGAGGACTTATCAAAGTACACACAAAATCGCCTTTCACTTATCAAGGTACTGATATCCGCATGGGAGCAGCAACTTACAATAATTATAATGTTTCACTCACCCACTATCATCGGACATCCGACCGCTTCGCTTTTTCTACCGGAGGTTTCTACGAACACACAGGTGGCTTCTTTGAAAATTCGGCAAGAAATAACGAAAAAGTAGACAAGAGCAATGCCGGTGGCGGACGTTTCCGTGGTATTTACCTGCCTACTTCGAACCTGAAAATAGATATGGCTCTTAGCTATGAATATAGCGATCAAGGCGGTTATCCCTATTATTATACCGGGATTACCCCCAGTGCAATAGCTAAAGCGAAAGAAAATGGTAAAGAAATTACAGAAGACCGGGCAGATTATATCGGTAAGATTTCATATAACGACCGCAGCAGTTACCGCCGTGGATTACTCAACTCCGGTGTTAACATCGAATATCAAGCTAACAACTTTATATTAAGTGCCGTGACAGGTTATCAGAACTTGAACGACCGTATGTTTCTCGATCAGGATTTCACAGAAAGAGATATTTTCAATATTGAGCAAAAGCAACGTGCAAACACCATTTCCGAAGAGATTGTGTTGAAAGCCAAACCCGGAAAAAGATGGCAATGGGCTACGGGAGCTTTCGGATTCTATCAATGGCTGCATACGACAGGTCCTGTTTTGTTTAAAGAAGAAGGTGTGAAGTCGGTCATTGAAAACAACGCCAATGCCGCTTTTAAAGAAGTATCTGCCAAACCCGGAGCTCCCACCATGGGAATGACTGTACACAACCCGTCATTAAGCGTAGGAGGAACTTTCGATACTCCGACTCTTAGCGGCGCACTTTATCATCAGTCTACTTTCAGCAACTTGTTCATAGAAGGGCTGTCCGTTACAGCCGGCCTCCGGCTCGATTACGAGAAAATCAGTATGAAGTATAATTCTCTTAGCACTCCTATCGACTTTGGTTTTGATTTTCACATGGCAAAGGGTCCCATGCAAATCAACCTGTCCGATCAGAATATGAAAGCCCCGGCCTCTTTTGTAGGCAAGCTCTCTACTGATTATGTACAGCTTCTACCCAAATTTGCTATTCAATATGAATGGAAGAATCAAAATAACGTTTATGCCACCGTTACCCGGGGATATCGTTCGGGAGGATATAACATCCAAATGTTCTCTGACTTATCACAAACAGAATTGAAAAATTCGATGATGAATGCCATCAAAGAAAGTCCGACAATAGGACAAGATCCCACCTGGGGAGCAACCATTATTAAAATGATGGACCAAATGGTGCCTGCAAAAGAGATTGATGTAAAAGCGTCCACTACTTACAAACCCGAATATTCGTGGAACTACGAAGTAGGTAGCCACCTTACTTTATGGGAAGGCAGACTTTGGGCCGACGTCGCAGCATTCTACATGGATACCCGCGACCAACAACTCTCCCAATTTGCAGAAAGTGGTTTGGGACGTATCACTATCAATGCAGGAAAAAGCCGCAGTTATGGTGCAGAAGCAGCTCTTCGTGCCAGTGTGACAAAAGCATTTAATCTGAATGTTAGTTACGGATATACGTATGCCACTTTTACGGATTATGTAATCACAGAAGAGAAAAAAGATGGCACTCCTATAACTACGGATTATAATGGCAAATACGTACCCTTCGTCCCCAAACACACTCTGAACATCGGTGGAGAATATGCCATCACTTGCAGTCCGCGCTCTATCTTCGACCGGGTTGTATTCCAAGCTAATTATAACGCTGCAGGACGTATCTACTGGAGTGAACAAAACGATGTCAGTCAATCTTTCTATGGCACACTCAACTGGAGAACGAATCTGGAAATCGGCGACGCAATGATTAGTTTTTGGGCACGCAACTTCCTGAATAAAGACTATGCCGCCTTCTACTTTGAAACAATGAACAAAGGCTTTATGCAGAAAGGACGCCCAATGCAGTTTGGGGTAGATCTCCGCTGCCGCTTCTAATCATTCTCACTCATAGAGATATTATTTAGTCATTTTATTGTCAGCTAAAGATTTTATCCATATAGAACAATGATTATCAACTCATTGACACCTGACAATAAGTGCTGACAATAACCCAAAAACAGGCTGACAATAAAAGATTCAGACTTTTATTGTCAGCCTGTCTCTTATAGATTGATGGCATAAAATACGTGATAGAAGAACGTATGCCTCTATGAAGTATGTATTATAAAGCCGTTATACTTAATTAATCCAATAAGCATTGTTCTCTTAAACCTACGCTATCTTTACCTTTCCATGGCTGTGGTAACTTCTCTTCACGGCCGTGGAGAGATCTCGTCACGGCTGTGGGAAGAAGTCACCACGGCCGTGGGAAGGTAAAGATAGCGGTACCTTCACACAACTATACCGGCATCTTAACAGAACTATACCGGTGTCTTGGCATTACTTTACCTACAGTTTCCTATTGGGCACACGCATCATCTGATAAGCGATACGCTCTGTCCCGTTCTTTACATAAATGATGCCACAACGTTGAAAGCCATACTTCGTCAATATATGCTGCATGACTTTATTGTCCCGATGAGTATCTACCCGAACATTGGGCCAACGTTCGAAGCACCAGTTCAGGCAAGTTTCCGATACCCCTTTCCGTTTTCCGTTCGTTGCCAACCGGTGAACCACTCCATAAGGTTCATTATTAAGCCATGCTCCTTCATAAATTTGTTGATAAGTAGGATCTTCTCCCAAGATAAAACAAAAAGTCCCCAAGATTTCTCCCTGTTCATCTATGCAGACAAAGCTATGTCTATCCTCAATTTCCCGACGAATCAATCCTTCAGAAGGATAGCCGTCAATCCATTGGGTAGTATTTCCGGTTGCACGCATGAAAGCACGGGCATAGTCATAAATCTCCATCACCAAAGGGAGATCTTTTATTTCGGTAGACCTGATTTCCATCATTTAAAACGTTATTCAGCAATAAAACAGATAATAAAATCACTCATTGATTGCTCCACAATGGGGACATATACCTTTCTCTTTTAATTTCTCCCCACAACGCCCACAACGATACTTATACCCAATGTTCCGATAGACTTTCTTCGCAAAAACCAGCATAAAAAAGGCAAGGAACAGATAACCGATATAAATATGGGTCATCAGGATAAAGAAGAAATAGCAGAAAATACAGCAGGACATCAACCCCAGCAGATAAAAGATAGCTGCAGCGGGAGTCAACTGTCGGAACAAATCATCCAGCACCGCCAAAGCGACTATCAAAAACAACCAGATACTCAACAAAAAGACAGAGAGAATAAAAGGAACTTTGAACGGCGACAAAGTAGGATTGAAATAAAAATGCTCCCACGTTTCCGGCACAAAGACCTGCATCGATTCATAAATCGTTGCACTGAAAGCCATCAACAAACAGAGAAATAATGGATAAACACTATCTATATCATTAAAATAGACCATCTGCAACTGCTTTCGACGAAAAGCACGAAACAGATATACACCGACGAATAAAGCGAAGATGATAATGAAATAAGAAGCATGCGTATCACTGAAAAGATGAATGGCCTGCGAAATACTATCAGTCGGCACAAATGAATTTTTGAGTTCTTTTTCGCGTATCCAGCCTTGTTCTTCCTGTGTATGAGCCAACTTTACCCAAATACTGTCTACACTATCGGCCGGGTGAACCGCAAACTCTGCCACCACTACCCTATCTCCTTTATTCAACTGAATAAAAGTATCTTTTATCGGAAGACATTCCAAAGAGATGGAATCATCGACTACTTCCAGATTGGTATTCCATGTATAATGCCGCTCGTACAAGTAAGCCAACGAGTCTTTCGTCTTCTTCGACAGTTCTTCCGAATCCAAAGCCGGTGCTTTATAATAACAAGACGAAAACAAAAATAAACATAGTAGTAGGTTCATCACTGTTTTCATTGAGCCACTTTTACTTTCATTTGACAATTCTTACAATCAAATTCCAGACGAAAACGTTTGCCGTCATTTGACACCAGATAATAGGGTTCTTTATAAGGTGAACGCACCCGTTGATGGATAGGACACCACCCCATACTATAACGCAAACAATGTTTGCAGAACATCAGTACCGCATCTTCCACCGCTTCTTTTTCGTAAGCCGCCGCTATCTGTTGCACCCCATGTTCCTGATAGAAAGAAGCCGCACGAGTATTCATGACATTCCCCAAATAGGTTAGCGTCGTTTGTGGAAAAGCATGATTGGTTGACTTCCATACCGACAATTCCTGACGGTAATTAATTCGACGGGCAGTTATTAACCGGTCGATTGCCTGCCGGCGGAAATCGGCTAATACCGAAGCCGGCAGAAACCAGTTGTCGGTAAAAGAGATTTTTATTTCTTTTGCTTCGAAAGGCGTATTTCCCAATTTAGACAGTTGCGTTTTCAGGTTGTCCGTCTGTGGAGTTCGGGCCAGCTCTTTCTCACGTGGAAGGGTGATTGTGACGCTATTATTATCTTCGTCAGTCAATGTCAAAGAGAAACCGAAATTATTATCGGCAAGCAACATTCGCACTGCGATTTTCCTTTCGGCAGATTTACGGGAAAGCACTCGTTCAAATTCCTGGTCGAAATTACGATACAATGTGGTACGAGGCTTGATGCGAGGCATTTCCTGTGGATACAGTTTGTTACTGTCCACCCGATTGATGCGGAATCCCTGCAAACGTCCCTGCTCGTCGATATAACAAACACCGTCTCCATTATTAAAGGATTTAAGTCCAGCAACCGTCAGATAGTTGCCCCGAGCCTCTTTCATGGTTCCCATCTCTTCGCCCAACGACTTGGGAGTATCGAAAGAGAAAATCTCTTTGTCACGTCCATGCAGGAAATAATGTGTGAATCCACGACTGAAACTCTTATCCAATTGCGGCTTAAACTCGAAACTGCACGTACCCGAAGAAGCCCGTACATATTCCGGACGACGGGCAAAGATAGCATCCAACTTCTGACGATATGCAGCCGTTACATTCTTCACGTAAGAAACGTCTTTCAGTCGTCCCTCTATCTTGAACGATGAAGCTCCGGCATCCAGCAATTGCTCCAGTTCGTCACTTTGATTCATATCTTTCAGGGAAAGCAGGTGCTTGTCTTTGACAATCACTTTCCCGTCCGCGTCTACCAGACTAAAAGGCAAACGGCAGAATTGCGCACATTCTCCCCGGTTGGCGCTGCGACCGAAACAGGCTTGGCTGACGTAGCACTGCCCGCTATAGCTGACACAAAGTGCCCCATGCACAAATACCTCCAAAGGTACCTCCGGGCAACTTTCATGTATCTTCTTTATTTCACGCAATGATAATTCCCGCGCCAAGACTACTTGTCGGAAACCTGCCTCCCAAAGGAACTTCACTTTTTCCGGTGTACGGTTGTCCATCTGTGTACTGGCATGAAGCGGTATCGGAGGAAGATTCAACTTCGTGATTCCCATGTCCTGCACAATCAGCGCGTCTACGCCAATCCGATAAAGCGCATGAATCATCTCCTCCGTCTCTTTCAACTCTTCTTCTTTCAGAATCGTATTGACCGTGACATAAATACGTGCATTATACAAATGGGCATGCCGCACCAATGATTCAATATCTTCCAATGAGTTCACAGCCGCCGCACGGGCACCGAACTTCGGAGCACCGATATATACTGCATCTGCACCATGGTTGATAGCTTCAATGCCACATTCCAGGTTTTTCGCCGGAGCGAGAAGTTCTATTTTACGCTGCTTTATCATTTAATATCGTTGATGTTGTAAGGTGTTTCCTGATAAACGAAGTAGTTCAGCCAATTGGAGAACAACAAATTGGCATGAGCACGCCAACGTACCAACGGGCCTTTTTCAGGATCATTGTCTATATAATAATTGCGGGGCATCTCTATCGGCAAGCCTTTATCGAGATCGCGACGGTATTCCGTGTCCAGTGTCAGCGGAGAATATTCAGAGTGTCCCGTGACAAAGAATTCACGACCACCCCGTGCCATTGCCATATAGACACCGGCATCTTTCGATTCGGAAAGCAACGTCAGTTCCGGAACTTTCAGAATGTCTTCCCTGCGTACTTCCGTATGACGGCTATGCGGCACATAGAAACAATCATCAAAACCACGGAAGATGGAGTGGAAAGGTTCCAATACCTGATGTTCAAAGATACCGAACATCTTCTCTTTCAACGGATATTTAGGGACTCCATAATGATGGTACAACCCGGCTTGCGCAGCCCAGCATATATATAAGGTAGAAGTGACATGCGTACGTGCCCAATCAAAGATTTCCGTAATCTCATCCCAATAGGTCACCTCCTCGAAGTCCATCTGCTCTACAGGAGCTCCGGTGATAATCATGCCGTCATACTTCTCGTGACGCATCTGTTCGAAATCTGTATAGAACGTTTTCATGTGTTCTATCGGCGTATTCTTTGACGTGTGGCTCTTGATCTTCATAAATGAAATCTCCACTTGAAGAGGTGTATTGGAGAGTAAGCGCACCAAGTCTGTTTCCGTTGTAATCTTCAACGGCATCAGGTTCAGAATCACAATCCGTAGCGGACGAATATCCTGTTGCGTAGCGCGGGAAGCGTCGATCACAAAAATATTTTCTTCCTTCAAAAGCTCTATCGCAGGTAGTTTATCGGGTAAATTTAAAGGCATAATCGCTATATATTAGTAATTTGAGTGCAAAAATACGAAAAATATAGCAGATTATAGGGAGGTAGCTTATTTAGAAGACGTACAAATTAAGTCAATTTAAACATAGAAGCATAACAACCAATCAATAAAAGCCTTATTTTTGCCGAAGAAATTAGTACTAATAATTTAAATCTTAGAAAAATGGCATACGTAATTAGTGACGATTGTATTGCTTGCGGAACTTGCATTGACGAGTGTCCGGTAGAAGCTATCTCTGAAGGTGATATCTATTCTATCAACCCAGATGTATGTACTGACTGTGGTACTTGTGCAGATGTTTGTCCGTCTGAAGCAATTCACCCGGCTGAATAATACAAGTTACAAAAAGAGTATAGGCTGTTTTCTACGGAAGGCAGCCTTTTTTATTCTTCTACATTTTCTTATTTTCTCCACCACAGATGACACGGATGAACACAGACTATTTATATTCAACTAAAAAATGGAATGATGTGTGTCCACCCCCTCTCGAAAACAAAAAAAATTCCCTCACTACATTATGTTGTAGCAAGGGAATCACAAATTAAATAATTCTCAAACAATAAATATTCTTTTAATCTGTGTTCATCCGTGTAATCCACGGTGAACTCTTATTTCAACTTAGCCAATGCTTCTTTGATACGACGGATAGCCTCTACGATATTTTCATCGCTTGTAGCATAACTCATACGGATACATTCAGGAGCACCAAAAGAGGCACCACCTACGCAAGCCACGTGAGCTTCTTCAAGCAAGTACATTGCCAAATCATCTGAATCTGCAATCTTACGTTCACCGTTGCTCTTTCCAAAGAAAGCATCGCATTTCGGGAACAGATAGAAAGCACCTTGCGGAACGTTTACCTCAAATCCCGGAACTTCCTTAGCCAACTTCACAATCAGGTCACGACGGCGTTGGAATGCTTTCTGCATTTCTTTTACCGGTTCTTGTGTTCCTGTATATGCCACTTCAGCAGCTTTTTGAGAAACAGAGCAAGGACCTGAAGTGTACTGACCTTGCAACTTGTTGCAAGCTTTTACAATCCATTCCGGACCGGCAATGAAACCGATTCTCCATCCTGTCATAGCGTAAGCCTTGGATACACCGTTTACAATCACTGTGCGTTCCTTCATTTCAGGGAATTGAGCGATACTCTGATGCGCACCGATATAATTGATATGTTCGTAAATCTCGTCAGCGATTACTATCACCTGCGGATGTTTAGCCAATACTGCAGACAATCCGGCCAATTCTTCTTTTGTATATACAGAACCTGTCGGATTAGACGGAGAACAAAGAATCAATGCTTTCGTCTTCGGAGTAATGGCTGCTTCCAACTGTTCCGGAGTAATCTTGAAATCTTGTTCGATACCTGCCGAAACAATTACGGGAGTACCTTCTGCCATTTTCACCATTTCCGGGTAGCTCACCCAGTAAGGAACCGGCACGATAACTTCGTCACCCGGATTTACCAATACAAGGATTGTATTACAAACAGATTGTTTGGCACCATTTGCACACGAAATCTGAGCGGCTGTATATTCCAGACCGTTTTCTTTTTTCAGTTTCTCAACAATAGCATTGCGCAAAGCCGGATAACCCGGTACTGGAGAGTAACGAGAAAAGTTATCATCTATGGCTTTTTTCGCAGCTTCTTTGATGTGGTCAGGAGTATTAAAATCCGGTTCTCCTACACTTAAGTTAATAACATCAACACCCTGTGCCTTGAGCTCGTTGCTCTTTTGCGACATGGCAAGCGTCGCCGACGGCGACAAGCTGTTCAAACGATCTGATAATTGATTCATTCTGTATCTATTTTATTGTTGTTGAGTGAAATTCGTTGCAAAATAAGCGATAATATTTGATATATGAAAACAAATTGGTAATTTACTTATTAAAATGTAAAGTATGCCCCATTCTTTCTTTCTTTGTTCTCAAGTATCGTTCATTATACGGGTTAGGAACTGTTTCAACAGGTACATTTTCTACTATCTCCAATCCGTATGCTTCCAAACCAACACGTTTCACCGGATTATTTGTCAAAAGTCTCATTTTGTGTACTCCCAGCTCACGAAGGATTTGTGCGCCTACTCCATAATCACGTTCGTCGGCAAGGTGTCCCAAACAAATATTCGCGTCAACAGTATCCATACCGTCTTCCTGCAACTTATATGCTTTCATCTTTTCCATCAGACCGATGCCGCGTCCTTCCTGATTGAGGTAAACCACCACGCCTTTTCCTTCTTTTTCGATCATTTCCATCGCTTTATGCAGCTGCTCGCCACAGTCACAACGTTGTGAGCCAAGGATATCTCCAGTAGCACAAGAGGAATGGACACGTACCAAGATAGGTTCGTCTTCACTCCATGTTCCTTTAAATATAGCCATGTGCTCCAATCCGTTTGATTTCTGGCGGAAAGGAATCAGACGGAACTTTCCGTGTTCGGTAGGCATGTTTACTTCCACTCCTTTTTCTACAATGGATTCCTGTTTCAGGCGATAAACGATCAGATCATGGATAGAAATCAGTTTCAGTCCGTGTTCGTCTGCCATCTGACGGAGTTCGGGCAAACGTGCCATTGTTCCGTCTTCACTCATGATTTCCATCAAGGCACCCGCCGGGTAAAGTCCTGCCAGACGAGCCATATCAATCGTAGCTTCTGTATGTCCGGCACGACGAAGTACTCCTTTTTCTTGCGCGTACAACGGATTGATATGTCCGGGACGACCGAAAGTAGCCGGTGTAGAAGTCGGATCGGCCAACGCTTGAATAGTAGCGGCACGGTCGGAAGCGGAAACACCTGTTGTACAACCTTCCAGTTTGTCAATGGTAACCGTAAAAGGAGTTCCCAACACGGAAGTATTGTCACTTACCTGATGCGGTAAATCCAACTCCTTGCAACGAGACACTGTGACAGGTGCACAAAGTACGCCACGTGCATGTTTCAACATGAAATTTACTTTTTCGGGAGTTATCTTTTCAGCTGCAATAATCAAGTCGCCTTCGTTTTCGCGGTCTTCATCATCCACTACTATGACAAACTTGCCTTCTTTGAAGTCGGCAATCGCGTCTTCTATTCTATCCATTTTAATAGTCTCTTTCATAACACTTATTTATTGATTTTCTGTATGATGAATTGAATTTGTTCATTGTTCTTTATAATCCGTTCCATATCCTTAGCCAGACGAACACGGAACGCCCAGATACGGAAATAGAAAAATAAACCGATAGGGAAAATGACTCCGGCTACCAGATTCAACCAATATATATGGAACGGGCGCACATGAGCAGAAACGGAAATAACCGGATAATTGTTTAATGCACCGATCAAAGTGGCAGATTTCGTATTGGACATTTCTTCAACCAACGCTTCCAACTTTTCATTGATTGCCATCACCTCGTTATCATCCTCACTCGCCATCCACAACTTAAAGTAATTCGGTGCTTTTTCCAATCGTTTCCTGGCGGCATACGCTTTACACTCTGCCGATAGTTGTTCCAAATCACCAGTCAGACGTGCGTAATCAGGATCATGAATAATCACTTCTTTCTTAAATAAATGGCGTACACTACGAATTCCCACAATCTTTTTAAACCAGTTGATATAGGCGTCTGCATTAAGCACCACAGAGTCTTTATTCGATTTATAAGTAAGGAAGATTCCTAATGGGGCAAGAACCGCGCTACTCGTCCACATTCCCATCCAAACAATCCACTTACCATCGCGGGCCATTTTATATCCTGTATTATCAATGATATAGTAAATGATAAACACCAACACTGATACGATTACCGGCATTCCCAAACCTCCTTTACGGATAATACCCCCCAACGGAGCTCCGATAAAGAAGAACAGCAGACAAGAAAGTGAAATCGTTATCTTCTTATGCCATTCCGTCTTATGTTTTCGAATACTATAATCATTGTTCTCCATCGTGAATTTCTTGAACCCAAGATCGTTAGCCACGTTCTCCGCACGACTGACAGCAGAAGAAATCACCTTCTGTTTCTGCGTTAAAGAGGCTACTTCGTAAAGACTGTCTACATTATATTCATGAATATCCGCCTTTTCTATTTTGATCGTATCTTCCTTTGTCAATCCATAAGAAGGACGGAAGTTTCCTTCTGCCACTTCCCTGTAATACTGTCGCCCGATACTGTCGCCCACTACCGTCATTGAATCTATGGAACTCTGCAACTGTGCCATATCCTTAGCACTGGACTGCTTACCCATGATCTCACCGTCAACCATATTGAAATCGGAATTAAACTCAATAATGGTATGTTTTTCCCGGAATTCCTCGCGTCGATAAGGTACATTCTCCGATTTCATACTTTGGGCTTTCAGATTCTCAAATAAATCTCCGCTATACAAATGTAACCAAAGATGCTGTTTATCCGCGGTCATTTCCAAACGCCCGGAATCAGCATATATAATACGTGCTTTCTCAAAGCCATCTTTCATACTATAAATCAGCACATCATATAACATACCGGTCTTCCGGTTCTTTTTAGCTACCTTTAAATTATAGTCTTTGATTTCAGAATAGAAAACCCCTTCCGGAATATCCAGCTCCGGAGATTTTTGTTTCATCGAAAGGATCAGGGTTCCCAGCTTAGCCTGGGCGATAGGACCTACTACATTTTGGAAATAGAATGAGACACCGACAAGCCCACAAACGAAGAAAGCAAGCGGACGCATGATTTTAAGGAGGGAAATACCTGCAGCTTTCATCGCAAGCAATTCATAACGCTCGCCAAAGTTACCGAAAGTAATCAAAGAAGCCAGTAACACCGCCAATGGCAACGATACTGGCACTAGTGTTAATGCGGAATAAAAGAAGAATTGAGCCATTACGCTCATCTCCAATCCCTTCCCGACCAATTCGTCTACATATCTCCACAGGAACTGCATCATGAATATGAACAGACAGATGAAGAATGTACCAATAAAGAGCATCAAAAAGCTCTTTACGATGAATATATCTAATTTCTTTATGCGTAGCATCTTAATAGGTTCGTGCAATTAGGATGCAAAATTAGCACAAAAAAAGGAGCATCGAAAATTTTTAGTTGAAAGTTAACTAAAAACCACAAGTTCTTCTTAATTTAGCTACTTGTGACTCCCACAATTCTTTCATATCATCCACTTCATCCGGCTCTGCGAAATCGGTAATTTCCAACACATAGTCACTAGTCAGCTCATTATAAGTCATCTTGATTTCAAAATAATCACGTTCGTTTTCATCATCCTGCCAACGGAAGCGGATAAAAGAGAAAGAGCGAATGGCAATAATCTCTGCTTTCCTCAGTTCTGTCTTCCCCCAATGGAACTCTACTATTTTATCGTCAGAAACAACTTTGTCGGCAAACCAGTCCTCCAACCCGGTCGGTGTACTAATAGCTCCCCAAAGAATATTTTTAGACGTTGCATTCAACAAATACTCCAAATGAATCTTTTCCTTTTTCATAGCAATTTCGAATTGTTTTTACGTGTGCCAAGATAAATACTTTTTTCTAAATACACCGCATAAATCAGACACTTTATTTAATTATTCTTTCATTATCGAGCCTCAAACTCCCTGTTTATAGGGAAAATCAGGACCCTTCTTAAAGAAAAAACACAAAAAAGTTATGAATTGTTTTGGAGATTATAAAAAATCATCTATCTTTGCACCCGCAATCGAGAAATGATGGCGGGATAGCTCAGCTGGTTAGAGCGCATGATTCATAATCATGAGGTCCCCGGTTCAATCCCGGGTCCCGCTACCAAAGATACCCGTTAAACCTCTGACACAGAGGTTTTTTCATTTAAACAGGTAGCCAAAGGGTAGCCAAAAACAACATAACTACTACTTTTGGTATATAAGAATAACCGTTTGGGAGGCTTCCACTCTTGGGCGGTTTTTTATTTGTAGAACAACCAACAGACGCAAAAAAGAGGCTCACCGATCCGGTTGCCTCTTACTAATTTATCCTTACTTTGATATACCACCTTATTATATTACCGAACAAATAACCGAACCTTTCCCGCTTCCTCTCTATCACCCGGCGTACTTCCAGTTCTTTCCTCACAGAACTTTCTAAACGCTTCGACATTCCCAGATGATAGAATAAACTCGGTCGCAAGTTCCTTCGCTGTCATTTCCTCGATTACTCGCCTACGTAAACGCCTCATCTCTGCATCTTGATTAACCACCCGATAAAACAAACCTTGCGCCTCTATAACGTTATTATATCCCTGTAATATTAGATTGTGTATTTCGTCGTATGGATTATCAAACCCCGCCAACATAATAGGGGTAATGTCACACGCCGCACTCATGCACTCTTTTTGGTGTGCTTTCCGGTTCTTCGTGAAACGTTCTAACCGCTCCTGTTGTAATTCGATTACACTCTCCTTAGTACAACCCATATAGCCGCCGTTTGCTTCGCCTAGATGAATTGTGTTTCTATCAAGTTGCATACCTTTCACTGGGCGACCGTCCGCGTCCAAAATTACTACTTCTTCCATGATTTTATATTTTGTTAGATGTGAATAAATCGAGTTTGTAAGATGAGGCTACACACAACGCAAGCCCCGTTATATTCGGTGCGGCTGTCTCCGCTTCCGTGGCAAATAGCAGGACCGCGCCCGCTATTAATCCGAGTATATAAATCACTTTCATATTGAGTAACTTAATAGTTCGGCTTGTATACTAATTAACTTCATTACATTGGAAGTAAGCAAACCGGAACGAATTACGCCGTTATCTTCCCGTAGACACCCGAATAGATTCTTTATAATTCCCGCATTTGCTAAATTCGCCTCGCAACTAACAGCTATTCGCCACATGCCCGAATCCTGTTTAATACTGATTTCTAGTCCTTTCATTTGAATATGTATTTAGTTCGTTAATAATCAATCACCGCAATAATTTCCCCACCCGCTAAAAGACGAATAATGCTCGCCGCGACCGTAACCGTATGCCAGACATTCAGCCTCAACCTTTGCGGCACGTTCTTCACGTTCACGCTTTGCGGCTTCTACTTCCATTGCGATACGGGCGGCTAGCTCCTGCGCTTCTTGTTTCTTCGCTTCGTGATAAGCGATTGTTTCGGCTCTACGGTCTGCTATTTCTTTGTTGAACTTCGCAACTTTCCAAGCCTTTTTCAGTGCTTCCGAGAAGGTCGGGTACTTTTCCGGTCTAAACTTTCTCATCGTGTGGGCTGATTTCATTATTTCGCTTAAATTGTACCGTTTCATATTATAAATGTTTTATTATTTGTTTTACGATACAAACATAATATATATTATTTGTTTTCGAGCTACAAAATATAAAGTTTAACTTTTGTTTAACTCAAAAAGTAAATGCTATAATATTTGTTTTGTCGCTTTTTAAATATATCTTTGTACCATTAAAATAAATACTATATATTATGGAATTAAGAATCAAAGAATTATGCAAGGCAAAAGGTCTTTTGCAAAAAGAATTAGCCGAGAAGATCGGAGTAACAGATATAGCTCTCCGCGCTTCATTGAAAGGTAATCCAACTATTGGAACATTAGAAAAGGTAGCTAATGCGCTTGACGTGCATATTACGGAGCTATTCGACCAACCAAAGAACAATACAGCCGGAATCACGTGCCCGCACTGCGGAAAGAATATCAATATCAAAGTAGAATAAGGTGGAACAACTCGAAGTAATACAAAGTAAGATTTACGACATACGCGGCTGTAAAGTGATGTTAGATTTTGATTTGGCTGAAATGTACGGAACGGAAACAAAGTATTTAAAGCGGTCGGTAAAGAATAACCTTAAACGTTTTCCTAGTGACTTCATGTTTGAACTAACTAAAGACGAATGGGATTCTTTAAGGTGCAATTTTAGCACCTTAAACGGTGGGCGCGGTCAGCATCCTAAATATATGCCTTATGCTTTCACGGAACTAGGCGTTTCAATGCTTAGTAGTGTGCTCAACTCTGATTTAGCAATTGAGGTTAATATAAATATTATGCGTGCTTTCGTTGCGGTTCGTCAGTTGTTATTATCTCCTTCGACTAATCCAGTACAGGAACTACAAAACGAAGTCAAGGAATTAAAAGAGTACATCGAAGAAGTGTTTGCAGACTATAACGACATTAACGACGACACCCGGACACAGTTAGAGTTAATAAACCAGACGTTAGCCGAACTGCAGGCGCAAAAGGCTTTAGCAGATAAGCCGCGTAATCCTATCGGCTTTCCTATTCCGAATAAGGATAAGAAGAAAAAATAATTTGGGCTGTCTGATTGGCTGTCACATTGGCTATCTGATTGGCTGTAAATTTTACAGTAGTAGACGCTGCAACTATTACGGGCGTACTATCTACCGTAAAATTTACGGTAGTTGTTGCGGTAGTCAGTAGCGAAGTACGAAAAAATCGTAGTGGACTACTTTGGTGCAGGCTATCCGGTCGCCCGTTACTTGCTTCGTTGGTTGATTTGCGTGTCTGTCTGCGTTTCGTTTGTGTTTCCTTGCTGTTTCCTTGCTGTTTCCTCAACGCCTACAAGGTTGATGTTATATGATTGTATGTCATTCGCTTAAGGTGTTTCTTTACTGTTTCCTTTTGCGTATCGTCTGTCTCTTATCCTGTCCCTCGACCTGTCCCGGAATGTTCCATCTTAAAGCGGAAACACGTTGATAAATAGCAGATTAAAACGGCTGCAACCTGTCCCGTTTGCTGTCCCTCGCTTTGTCCCGGTTCGCTTCATGTTGCTACGCAAATACAAGCCCGTAGCGGAATTATCTTTCTTTGTGTGATAACTCGATAGACGGCGAGGCGTTCGGTTGTCTCATGGCTTCGTATTCGGTGATGAACGATACAAAGCGGGTGCGGACGCTTAGAGACATGGCAAAGGGGGTATGATTTTTATTTTTTGACGCGACTCTGTGAAACCCACTTCACCCCATCTTTTTACACGCGGGATATTTTTTCGGGTGGGGGTGACCGTTGGGGGTAGTAAAATTTATCATTACTCATCTTTAATTCAGTAGTTTAGATGTCGTTTCTTGATATAAATTAATAATAAAATATGCGCCTTTTTCCGTCCAATACATGTGCTCTATCGTTTTAATCTCACCTGTTCTTGAATCGGTGCGGGCAAATGTTTGATAACCTTCCAATCCCTTTCCGCGAAGGTCGGAGTAGAGAAAATACAAACCGCTTTGTTTATACTGTATTCCTGATTCACATAGGAATTTATTTAATCTCTGGGCACTTATTCCCAACTTTGCGGCTATCGTGTTAGTAGTAACTAGAGACGAAGAAGATAATACAGTATCGAAATACTCCGCTTTTGGCTGCATCGCTTCGATAGCTTTTGCGTTAGCCTCTCTTTGTGCACGGAGTAAGGCGTTTTGTTCCTGCTCGCTCTTTAGGGTGGTGAGCAACTGTATCAGGGCGTCCGGGTTCTGGAACATCTGCACAACAGTTTCGGGCGTCATATACGCGCCATGTTTGCGAATACTTGGCAATATCTCTTCACATACCCAATCTTGAAAGGCTTCCGCTTGCGGTAATTTGGATCGCATTATTAATCTAAGAACGTCGCCCTCATTGATAAATGACATCTCTACTACCTGATTCGTTACTACGCCGTGTTGATTGGTTGTGTGGGCGACCCCGTCGCGCTTTGTCACTCGCTTGCAATGCTTACTAATTGCATCCCTAGTATTTGCGTATCCCAATGCGCGCGCCACATCTACAGCCGCAAATAAAGGTTCTCCGCTTTCACTTGTTGCGGTTCTTACTTCTCCGAATCTCTCGTTTTTGAAAATAGTAATCTCGTTCATCTTAATTTGATTTTAAATTGTGTTTACTGCTGTTTAAAGAATCGTGATTCATGGAGCGTTTCGGCTTCACATACTCGAAATGCCTTTCAGAGTCGGACAAATCACTGAACATCATTTCGATTTCTTCCGGCACTGGTTCAATCTCCGTATCATTGTCCGGATCGGCAACACGAAGAAAGCAGGATAAAATATACTGCATGATTTCGTAATTGCTTTTAAACTTGAACTTTTTGCGGATTTCGTCGAGTCGCTCCCATTGCTTCGGGTCGATACGTACAGGAACTTTTTTTGTTTCTCCCATTGCTTTGCGCCGTTCGGCTTTCTTTATTGCATCCATAGTTTTAATGTGTTTTATTGAGTGAATATATCGTTTTGATTAATCTTTGGTTGTCTCATCCTGTATCGAATCCTTCCAGATCGGGCGGTTTTCCTCTACATTTTCCGGCGTTTGAATTGGTGTCGTACTTTTTCGCATTGAATAATGGCGGGTTGTTGGCGTTTGGCGGCGGTTCGTTTTCCGGTGATGAAAATGCAACCAAAACGCCCTTTATCTTAATTCCGTTTTGGTTGCACTTTTCACTATTTGATGAGGCATACAAAAACTCCGTTTCGGTTTCACTTTTGGCATTTCGTTCCTGTTGGATATTGTTGCTTTCATTTACTTTATCATCGAATTTTTCCTTTACAAAAACGCCGTTTCGGTTGCATTTTTCGTTATCCATGTCTCGCAGATACTTACATTCTATTGAAATGAGATTTTTTAAATTCTCTTTTATCTGTGTAGCTCCGATCCGTTCGGCTAATGCAATAAACTTCTTTTTCATCCTGCATCGTTTAACCTTGTCAAGTGCTTGCCAATCATCACCAAGAAATAACGCAAATAAATCTCGTTCTTTCTTGCTTAATCCTTCCAATGGTACAGCCTCAACAATTACAACATCTTCCAACGTATCGAGCAAAAGAGCCTCAAACCTTTCCCAAACATCGGCACTAAGCAAGTATCTCAACATTGGCGTATAGATGTGCTTTTTCTTTAAATATGTATTTGTTGCGCTTATCTCAATACGTAGAATACTATCAAAGCCCGATACGCCGCACTGTTTTCCCTTATCGTATATTTTTAGCTTATACGAATCGGCTTCGTAGATAAGCCCTATCTTTCCTATCGGAGTAAATGTATAACCCTTGTACATTCTTATCGCTTTCAATATTCGTTGCGGATCATAGGGTAGTTTTAAATTTACGCCAAATTCGACGCTATAAAGCCGCGTAATATCGGAATTAATCCCGTAGACTTTTTGCAATTCAGTAAATACACGGCACAAGTCAGACAGCCGGAAAGAATCGGCATTATGCAAACCGCCGTTAGCGTACTTATGTAGGCTACCGTGTAAATTACATAATTTGCGGATTTCTCCCGTAGTTACGTCTACTCTGTCAGTGAAACCAAATATCAGCCCCTCAATGTTGATATAAACCGCTTTAGGGCTTATATCAACACCTAGTTTATTGGCTAATTGGTGCACATCAAGGGCTAAACTGCTTGTTTTAAAGCCGTCGATCATTGAATAAAATACGTGTGGTTGTTATACTCTCGCCCGGTGATTCATTGTGTAGGTAGTCGCCTTCATCGCGATTTCTTCCGATGTAGACACGCGATTCTGTAAAAGCCATTCGGATAGCTCATCACGTTTAAAATAAATCATTTTCCCGTTTGGCTTATAGTGTATTACTTTTCCGCCGGACGTTAATTTATAGAGATGTGAACGCGTTACGCCCATAAATACGCACGCTTCATCAAAGGTTAATATTTCCTTTGTTCCTAATCCGGCTAATAAAATAGCCTGTTCTAATTTTGATAATCTTTCTTCTGTCGTCATGTCCTACTAATGTTTTATTTTGGTTCATTAATAGGCGTGCACGCCTTATATTTGGCTGTAATTACATGACAAAGATAGAGGAAGGAAAACAAATGAAATAATGTGTTAGATACTATTTTGTGTATTTTGCATGAATCTTTATAAAAGGGATACGATTACTATTAGCTAACCTTTAAAAATATATTTTTAGGTACCCATTTGTAAAGTTTACTACTATTTATTTTTGTTATACCACTAGTGTACAATAAATTAACTTATTCTATATTCAGTAGGTTATTTTTTATTTCGCCTAAATCATAATAGAATAGGCACATTTTTTCCTTTTTCAGTATTCCGCTCGCATATACATTTACATATTCAACATGCTGCGTAATGATACATATTTCTATAAATCTCAAAAGTGTAGGTTTTGAGATTTTAAGAATTTTCATGATAAAGTCTCTCTCTACTATAAAAGAGTCCATGTCTAATTTAGCTATTTCTTTTTTGGTTTCTTTATCTACTTTAATTATACAACAACTCCTGCGCCCAATCTTTACTCCCGCATGTGTTTCAATATACGATCTGATTTCATGTTTTTCTTTTCCGGCTTTAACATCATTAATGTAGTTAGAAATAGAATCTATCAGATTTTGCCTGTTTTTTATACGGACATTGCAGCCTTTTTCTAATTTTGGTTTTTTCTTTGCTTTTAGGTTTCCTATCTTCTTTTGAAAATCAGAGCGATTTATGAGCCCATTTATATCCTCCGTTTCATACAACAGCCTTAAAACGTCCTCTTTGTCTATATACGCGTTTAGCATAACATTACAATTTAAGTTTCGGTAAACTATTTATAGCTGCTTCTTTCAAGCTGTCAACGGCGCGCGTGTATTTCTCCGTGTGTTTTAATCCGCTATGTCCTAACAAGCTTGCAACGGTTTTAATATTAGCCCCATTATTCAGGATATTCACCGCAAAGGAATGGCGGGCACAATGCCATGTTATATGTTTGGTTATCCCCGCCCGCTTAGTCCAACGCCTTAGCGCTTTAAGGCACATTGTAGCACTTGGCAATCTGAAAATAGTTTCTTCCTCGTATTGTTCCGTATGAGGTTCTCCGATCAACTGTAACAAATCATCATTTAAAGGAATCACAACCCCACTATTTGCACTATGTCCCTTTGTTTTATTCTGCTCGAAACTAAGTATTTTATTTGAGTAGTCTACATTCGAGTATTTCAAATCCTGCACATCACAAAAACGAATACCCGTATATAAACAGAATATAAACGCCCGCCTTATTTCGGGATTCTCGTTATCATAATGCGTACTTATCAAAGCTTGCATTTCCTCTAATGAAAGAACATCCTTTCTTAAGACTTGTTTATCGCACTTGCAAACAACACCTTTGCACGGGTTCTTTGCTATTACATCGTTATCTATTGCGTAATTGATAACCTTTTTAAACTTGCTATAATAATCTAATGCGCCCTCGCCCTTGCTCCTACTCTGCAAGTATTCTACGAAAAGAGACACCATGTCTTTTGTAATTTGTTCGGGCTTAAGGTATGTACTATATTGTGGGTATTCTATTTTCAGGAAGTCAATAAAACGGGTTAATACACCTTTCATCATTCGAACATCTTTCTTTGTGTATCGGTCGTTATATGCTTGAAAATAATCAAGAAAATTAACCTTTCGCTCTTTCCTCAACCTGTATCCGGTAATGTTTTCTAACAATTCTTGACTGCGTTCAAACCGAATCTTTTTTGCCAGTTCTAATGTTTCTTTATTTTGCTGTCTTTCAAGTGGGGTTCTTGGAGCTTGCCAAAGATAAAGTTTTAAAGCCTCTCTCTTTCTGTCTTTCTTGGCTACCGTCTTATCTTTCGACTCATCATATACCATTATATATCCCAAATAATAATCAAGAAACAAGCTTTCTCGACCGTCAGAGAGTATCTTTGCCCCCAATTTCGGATTATCCGTATCGTCCGTGCTTATCATATAAGTATTATCAGACCTTACCACTTTCTTTGCTGCCATGTTTTATAAGTATTCAAGTTGCTTTTAGTTTCCTTTATTTGCAAAGATACATATTATTTTCTATCCGGGTAGCCAAAGGGTAGCCAAAAGAGCGAAAATAGATGAAAAATAAGGGCAACAAAGGAAAATTCAAAAATCATTTCCCATTGATTATCAAATACATACTATCTTTTATTTTCTTTTGTTTATTGGGTTTTGTAGCGGGTCCCGCTACTTGATAAGAATAAGGCATTTGAGAGGCTTCCACTCTTGGGTGCCTTTTTCTTTTATACATCAATTGGTGGCGGTTTACACTATGGTTTACACCAGCGTAAATCTACCCTGTTAGTTTGCATAATCTAAAAATATTTGTCTGCTCGTGTCCTGTCTGTCATTACTTGACGAAACACGGGCATATATTACGGCTGTTTTCATTTTATTCTTTGATTAAATTGATAATACGAAAGAATGTGTTCAAACCACCTTTGCAGGTTTATTTGAATACATTCCTGTTTTGAACACAATAAATAGTTAGTGACGTTTATCCGCTTCCTCATCATCCCATAAGCCAACTATAAAGAACGAGCAAGATTAACGGAACACAATCCTTATTCATAGCTGTACCCAAAAGCAATTTAAATCCGAAATCGGTATATGGATTTACGTATTTATCCTGAATTCCTTCTGTTCTTAATAGTCGTTTAAAAATCAAGTTATGGAAATGCCCTAATAAACTTTCCGCCCAGTTATGTATAAAAAAAACAATAATCAGGTGAAAGTCAAACGGAAAGGGATCTTTTAACAGAAGAATAAAAAATACAGATAGCCTCTTGTTGTATTATATAAAAAATGTAAT
Organism: Bacteroides luhongzhouii; assembly: GCF_009193295.2. Lineage (NCBI taxonomy): Bacteria > Pseudomonadati > Bacteroidota > Bacteroidia > Bacteroidales > Bacteroidaceae > Bacteroides > Bacteroides luhongzhouii. The sequence continues at coordinate 365,609 of NZ_CP059973.1, forward strand.
ATTAATTGTCCGTTAAGATGTTATTTAACGTAGGTCCGATATAAATGCATGTATAATCTGAAAACTGCAACATACCCGAAGTGATACAATAATAATTTGCATGATGAATCTCTCATTTTTTCTGGGGTTGTTTTCTTCTGCGGATGATATCTACAATGTGTTCATTTTCAATAATAATCATTCCATGCTTGTCATTAGTAATACCTGTTTCCAAACGGTATGTATAAGTCGGGACTTTCTCCTTCATTATAGTAGGTAAGTAGGAGAATGATACATTATTACATGATTTTGCCAAATCCTGTCCGACTTCTATGATATGTGTTGATATCATAAACGAACAAGTGCGTCTTTTTGCCAATGCGGCGGTCACGGCCAAAGTGGCATCATAGGCGTCTTTCACATTCGTTCCTTTGAACAATTCGTCGAAAATAACAACTAACCGTTTGGAAAGGCTCACTTCTATTGCCACTTTCTTTACCCTTAATACTTCTGCATAAAAATGACTGTATCCCATATTTATATTGTCCGGTACATTGATAGAGGTGTACATCCCGTCCTGCACTGTGAATTGCATGTTTTTTGCCGCTATGGGAAATCCCATGTGAGCCATATAAACCGCTATTCCGAAAGATTTCATTAAGGTCGATTTTCCGGCCATATTCGCTCCCGTCAGGAAAAATATGTTTTTGTTTCTCGTTATTTCCAAGTCGTTGGATATTGCTCCCGGTATGTGAGGATGGAATAATCCGCAAATGTTCACAGATACTTCATGATCAGCGTAAGCTGTTGCAAAACAGAATTTCCGTTCTTTAGCTACTCTACCCACCACGATAGCCACATCCAATTCATAAAACAGCTCCAATAACTTTAACAAAGAATCGTTCAGAGAGTATGACAATACTTTGTCGAGGATAAATAAATCTTTCAAATTCATATTCTCATTGGCATCTACCGATAGCAACCGGCGCATTTGACCGTTCCGCAGCAGGGTTATCCCATACGTTACACGTTCCTCTAAAGAAGTTCCTTTCACCACTTCGGGTAATGTTTCCAGATATGTCGACGCTTTTTTCAAAAAAGCAAGTGTGATGCTCACTTGTTCCTGCCAGATATGTAGGCGCGGATCGTTACTGAGCAACTTCATAGCTTCTAATTTACAAAGGCGAAAGAATGAATTTACCCAATGTCCTCCACCATTGGAGCCAGTAAGGTATTGCTCTACAATCTCAAAATTCTCATGATTTTCCGGAAACGTTGACGTATGGTCGCTAAAGCATTTGAAGACTGCACTTCGTTTATTTATTTCTTCTGCATTCGTTAACGGATGATTAAACATTTGTTCCAGCAACAATTCGCCGCCATGAGTAGTCGTATCGCAAAAAAGGCTATAAATCGAATTGTTTTTATATTTCCCCAGAATGTTTAAGTCATTCAAGGTTTGCTTGTCTATTTCAAAATTCTTATTCATCTTCTTTGCCGTTTATAATATCAATGATTTTCTCGTTATTAATAATTATCATTCCATGACGATCGTTTGTAATACCTTCTGTGAGATGGTAAGTGTATACAGGTTTATTACCGTCCATTGAAGTGGGCAGGTAAACAAAGCGAATGTTGTTGCAGCGCTCTTTCAATGTGGTTCCTACCTCAATGATATGGGTGGAAATGATGAAAGTACAATCCGATACTTCAGCAAAAGCTTCTGTCACAGCTAATGTTGCGTCATAAGCGTCTTTTACGTTTGTTCCTCGAAATAACTCGTCAAAAACAATAAACAGTCTTGCTCCTTGCTCCATTTGTTGCGCTACCTTTTTCAGACGCAGCACCTCTGAATAGAAATGACTGTATCCCATGTTCAGGTTATCCGGCAGGTTGATTGTCGTAAACATGCCGTCATATACAGAGAACTCCATTGATTCCGCAGGAACGGGAAAACCGACATGAGCAAGATATACCGCAATAGAAACGGACTTCATGAATGTTGATTTCCCGGCCATATTAGCACCGGTCAGAAATATTATGCTACTGTCCTTATCTACATAAAGAGTGTTGCCTACCGGATGGGACAGAAAAGGATGGAACACACCCTTCAAACTCAGGATATTACGTTCGGAAGGGTAAACTTGCGGATAAGTGAACTTTCGCTCGCCTGCAATCTGTGCCACTGTGGTATAGACATCTATTAAATAGACATAATATAACATCTTACGGATGCGTCCACCTTCTTCAAATCGCAAAATTTTGTCATAACTCACAGCCTTTTCATAACTAATCTTCTTCTTTCCTTTCTCATCCGGATACCAACTCCATTTTTCGTTTTGTAACAATTGACGCAATGTTGTATGTATCTCTGCTATATTTGTATACGTTTCGTCTTCCGGAGCCCTCAAAAAGTCGTCCAATGTATTGAATAGTTCCAGGCATCCCATGATTCCGCCATGTATCCATGAATATTCAGCATCTGTGGTAATGAAGCTTTTCACTTTGCGTTCCAGTGTATTGTCTTGCATCATCAATTGGCTTCTGCTGTCCGTGTTGTCAAGATAAAACTCAACAGCATCAAATATGCAGCTGCGGAACGGAAAAACTGTCTTATGCTCTCCGTAGTAACGAATCATATTCACTCGTTTCTGTATTGTTTTCACTTCAGCAAGTGGATATAGGAACATTTCCTCCAATAATTTCGCACCTCCCCGAGTCTTCACCCGATTGAATATCTCATATATTGTTTTTGTCCGTCCTGTCCCGAAAACGGCCAAATCATTCAATGTCTGCGTATCTATCTGAAAAACCATAAGTAATTAAATTCAAATGTTATTTTACCTTCCTCGTCTTCTCAGCCAAATAATGATGGAAATAATCAGAAGTATTCCCGGTAAAACCCATGTCAGAAGTAGCTTCCATGTTCCGATCTGGTGTTCGTTCAGATAAATTTCATTATCAGGGACAGCCGGGCGACGGACATCAATGGGCACTTCATTGTCCGACATCCAATAGAATCCTCCCATGAGGACAGAATAGTTGGATGAGGAAATTCCTTTACGGGTCATGCTTAATTCTCCATTACTGAAGCAATCGGCATCGCCCAATATCATTATTTTTTGTTCTTTGTCTTCTACTTTACGTGAAAGGGCCAATGCCGTTGCATGTGATTTCCGTACTTCTCCCTTATTTGCAGACAGCACAGGTTGTTCATCTACGAAGTTGGTTGTTTCCACCTCGTTCCATGCCAACGAGTCGGTTACAAACAAAGGAACAACTGTATATCCTTTGTCTTCGGTATATTCCAGTCCGGCAACACCGGGCATGACAAGGCTTCTTCCACTCTTTTTCATTTCGGAAAAATAGAAGTTCAGGTCTGTCGCTTCTTGGGTTGGATTGGCTACTATCAGGTCAGCCAGGAAATTCTCTGTCGGATTCACCAGAATTCCTTGAGATAATTTAACGCCGAGTTTATCCAATAACACGCTTGTAGCCATCGAACGGCTTGGTTCACATGTAATTAATAGATTTCCACCACGAGCTATATAATGATCCAAACGTTGTTCTTCCGCTTCCGTAAGAGGCTCTTTCATTTCGGCAATGACCATGATGTTTATATCATTAGGAATTTCATTGTCCAAGCTCACATTAGTTACGTCAAAACCTTGATTTATCAATGCATAACGGAATTTCTTATCTAAGGCAAAAGTACTGTAAGCTCTGTCCCCCACAAGGTTTATGTCTCTTTCGCCATGTCCGGTAAGGAAGCCTACGCTAGGCAGTTGCATTGCGATACGCTTAAACGCTGCAGTGATTTCAGATTCTCCCGGAAGGTGTTGCATATCATCAAATACACGCAAGAATGTTTTTTGCCCGTTCTCTCGTTCAAGTACGCGAACAAAAAGATTGCCTTCACCGGACAAATCAATTTGTTTACGGATTTGTGCCGGTGTCAAGAATAGGGTAGAATCCATGTTGTGAATGCGCATGATCTCTTTGGCGCGTTGCTCCGTATTCATGTTGGGGAAACGGTTGTTTTGCGATACGCTTTGGATGGTGTCATAATAGTATATGTATTCTAATTTTATATCCGGTTTGAAACGGACATACTGCCTGAAACGTTCCTGGTCGGTTTTAACCCGCGAAGGAGCCGCCGTCCATATATCCCGCTCATCTAGTGCGTTGAGATAACTTTTTATGGTCAACCCGCCATCCAGACGGCTGATGACATCCTGACTGTTGGGAGTCAAAGTATTTATTTTGGTGGCAGTGGAATCGTAATAACCCATTAACATAGGACGTGAAGATAAATATCCTAAAAAACAAGCTAGCAAGATGACTCCTGTATATTTGCCCAAAGTCAGTAACCATGGACTTTTCTGGCGGCATGCCTGTAGGCGTATGATGGCTAAAGTCAAGAACATGGTTATTACGATGATGAAGTAGAGAAGATCTTCACTGCATATCAACCCACGCACAAATTCGGTTGCGCGTCCTGAAATAGATAACCAATAAGTTATGTCGCGTACAAATTCAATATCCTGCCACATGTCTTTTACATAGTTCAGTGCACCCAGCATGGCCAACGTCAGCATGGCTGCCACTACCTGATATGAAGTCAGACTCGACATAAAAAGACCTACTGCGGCATAGGCGCAAATTAGAAGGTAGATACCCAACAAACCAGCAAAAACTTGTGGAAAATCAAAATCTTTTATCGAAAATGCGCCGAAAATCACAAATATGAGCACTAATGCAATCAACACCAGTCCATAAATCATCATAGACAAGAACTTTCCTAAAATGATTTGTATGTTTGTAACAGGCGATGAGTATAGCAATTTGATGGAACCGCTGCCAAATTCACGGCTCATCAACCCCATTGTTAACAAAGGAATATAAAGGAATAAGTACCCTTGAATAGCTGGAAATACGCCACCCCATAGATTAGCAAATGTATTTGCTGTAACAGCAGTCACTTCGTATCCCAACGATTGATTGCGTACCAACCCATCTATCATATTTGTAAAAGTCATGCCTGTCTGAAATATGAATATGACTATGACAAGCCAGGCCACAGGTGAATAGAACAGAGTTTGCAGCTCTGTTTTTGCTATTTTATATATCGTTCTCATGAATTTTTTGGATAATGATTTATTTCTTGGATAATTTAGCGAATATGTCATTTAGTGAACTTTTTTCTAAATAGATTTCGTTCAAGCGCCAACCTCGTGTGGAACTGATTTCTACTACCTTTTCCAGCATTTCTTGGGCATTGGTAAAATGAAGGCGGAATTTTGTTCCACCCAACTCTTCCACTTTGACAAGTCCCGGTATGGCAGAAAGCTCTTCTGTTGAAGGTCTTGCCAATAACGATACGCATACGGAACTTGGCGTAATGTAATTATCAAATTCGTCCACAGTTCCGACAAACACCAGTTTGCCTTGCTCGATCATACGGATGTGTTTGCAGGTGGCCTGCACTTCCGAAAGAATATGTGTGGAAAGCACAACGGTACGTTCTTCTGCTATTTCTTTTATCAAATGGCGAATTTCCAGAATTTGATTCGGATCCAATCCGTTGGTGGGCTCGTCCAATACTACAAAGTCCGGTTTATGGATAATAGCTTGTGCAATGCCCACTCTTTGCTGGTATCCTCCGGATAAATTGCGAATCAGTCGTTTTTGGAAATGAGAGATTCCGCATTTCCCCATTACCTCTACTACGGCCGCGTGAACCTGTTTAGCAGGAATTTGGCGAAGGCTGGCACTGTATTCAAGATATTCTTCTACAGTTAAATCAATGTGCAAAGGCGGTTGTTGTGGTAAGAAGCCAATATGCCGTTTGGCTTCCACCGGGTTTTCACGAGTGTTGATTCCTTTGATAAAAACATTACCTTGAGTAGGTTTCAAGACACCGCACATGATGTTCATTGTAGTTGACTTGCCGGCTCCGTTAGAGCCGAGCAAACCATAAACACCATTTTTAAGGATCTCAAAATTGATGTCTCTGATTGCCCATTGCACGCTATAGCGATGAGATAAATTTTCGACTTTAACAATAACTTCTTCCATTTTATATTTGTCTATTTTATATATTCTAGTCAGGCTGATTTTTTATTAACCTGTTACTTGCAAACGGTGTCGCCCACCTTTTGGATATCGAAACTATAAGTTTCCGAAATATAATTCCTCAATATATCATATTTCTGTTTTACTAAAGGATATTCCAAATCGGATATCCATTCTTCTGATGTCCGCCCTGCCATACTACCGAGATAAGCTTTCAGATCATTCATTTTATCCAATGACTTGGCTACCCACCATTCATAACCTGAAAGGATAGCCCATTCTTTGCCGTTATTAGCCACAAATCCCCGGGTTCTTGGATAATCAGGAGAATTGGGGTCGCTATTTCCATTTTTTGAATAGTCGCTCAATGTAAAGAAACCATTAGGTATCTCTAACTTATCCGCCCATTTATTCCATAAAGCTTGTTGTATGCTGCGTTTGAAAGTCATCTTGTCTTCCGCAGACATCTCTTTCAAAGCGGCGGAACAGTGGCTGATTGCTATTTGCCCCTGCGACACCCATACGTCTACAGGTTTGGCAGAAGAGCCCTCAAAAAGTTCTTTAGTCAGGAATATCTTGTAAGGCATATATTTTTTATGAAAATCTGCCGGATAAAGCGAAACCCAAGTATCCTCCAACAAATCCAGCATTTCGCCTGCATACTGTGGGTCGGCTTTCGTAAATGTATAATTGCTTGATGAACCTTCCATCTGGCTCCAGTTGAAATCGGTTTCTGTAAATTCGTACAGGACATAAGTTCCGTATTGGTTGTAGAAATCAACGATGCGGTTGTCGGCCGGAGACTTGCCTTGCGGCAAAACATAGTCAGGTTCAAGCGGCTCTATCTTTCCTAAATCATCTTCTTTAGAGCATGACAATAGAGATATGCTCAGTAATAAGGTGAAGTATATATTTTTTCTGTTCATTATATCTGTTTATTTAGGTTTATTTTTATTCATTGCCTTTGCGTGCTGGCTCATAAGCCGATGCATTCTGCTTCAAGCTGTTGTTATTGTTCATTACGATTGTAGAAAGAGGTATCGTGTAGAGCGGATCTTTTTCTTTCAGTGTGAAAGTCAACCAGACATCTTCCTTTTTGGCTTTATATCTATGGGTAATGCTTGGCATTCCGTAGCGGCGCAAGTCAAACCAGCGCTGTTCGTCAAAACAGAGTTCCAGCCTGCGTTCAACTCTGATTTCATCCAACAAGTTGGATATATCCGTGATGTCTTCATATCCCACAATACGGTATCGGCGTAATGTGTTCAAGTCCGCCAATGCTTTGTCTGTTTTACCTTCCATTTGTGCGTATGCTTCTGCACGGTTCAGGTAGGCTTCGGAAATGCGCAAGGTGTTTGTCGGTCCGGAAACCCCTTCGGAATAATCGGGATTTTTTTTAGACGTAGTAGTTCCTGTAAAACCGCCAATACTAAACCAGAATTTTTTCCGGCAATCATTGTCATCATAAAGGTCAAGCAATGTTTGTGAAGGACGATATCCTGTTTTTAATTGCCCTCTGCCATAGCGCCATTCCACTTCCGAATGTTTGTAGGTGGCTATGGTGAGACTGGTCATTGTTGTATAGTTGGTCAAGCCTTCCGCTGTTTCAATAGCCCTGCTTGCTGCTTTGGCTGCATCTTCCCACTGTTCCATATATAAGTAAACGCGTGACAGCATGATATAAGCGGAAGTCAAATTGAACCGGAAATTCTTTCCGCGTTTCGGATGTCTCTCAAACAATTCTGCAGAAACTTTCAAGTCATTTACAATCTGTTTATATACTTCTTCCACCGTGTTTCGTTCAATTCCATTTTCAGTCAGTCCTGCCGTTAACTTCAAAGGTACGCCTAATGCCTGTCGGTTGGAATGATAGGGCTCTCCATACAGGTTGACTAACAGGAAATAATAGAACCCACGCAACCCGTAAGCCTCACCTTTCACATAATCTCTCTCTATGTCAGATCCGGTAGCATCATCAATGCCGTCCAAGGTGGCATTCACACCTTTCAGTTGGCTGTAAATGTCGATGTATATATCGGTTAATTTAAACCACCTTTCCCACATGTCCGGCTGCCAGGTGAAATATCCGTAATAATTGATGGCATTGAGGTTGTCGCCACCGTAATATTGCTTTTCTTCCAACTCCACATCATCATCAAGCAAGTATAGCAGGTCGTAATACCCCATTCCGTAAGCAGAGCCTAATAAGAACTGGCTGTAGTCTGCAACTGTTTGCACAATCACTTCGTCTTGTGATTGTTCTTCCAGAAAATCGGAACAAGCACCCAGCGTCAACATTCCGATTAAACCTATTATTATTTTTTTTATATCAATCATTGTTCTTGTGTTTTTTAGAAAGAAACTTGTAAGGATAAAGACATAACTTTACGAACCGGCCAATTACCGGTTTCCGGATCCAATCCGTCCCATTTTTTATCTGATACCCACATAAATGGGTTCGTCATGCTCGCTTTCACTTGCATACGTCTGATAAATAAACGTTTCAACCAATCTTGCTGAATGAATTCATAAGCTAGAGAGATAGAACGGCAACGGATAAAGTTTGTGTTTGCCACTCTTGCGTCCGACATATTATACATGTGATATAAGTTTGTCGATATTTTTTGTGAAGTAGCTGTGATTGGCAGTTCAATGGTCTCATTGCCGGCTCCTGGCAGGGAAGGAATGTTGGTAAATGCTTCGTCTCCCGGCTTTTTCCAGCGGTTAATCAATTTTTTTGAGACATTTTGTTCCGGACGGGATAATCCCGACTGCGTGTCGGTGGCTCCGGAATAGAGTTTAGGCAAGCGTGCGTGGCCGCCCCATTGAATGGCAAACAATGCATATAGTGAAATGTTCTTATATTTAATCATGGTGTTCAATCCACCGGAAAAATCAGGTGTGAACTTTCCAGATTCGACTAAGAAGTCCATAGGGCTTTTTCCATCTTTTAAATCCATTTTATCGAACATAGGTAAACCGTTTTCCGGATTCAGACCGGTCAGTTTATACGAGTAAAATGTAGAATAAGGTCTGCCGTTTACAATAGCTGCGCCCGATAGAAAATCGTTCAGCGTGTTCACACGGTCGTTCTTGTCTATCTTGTTGCGTGAAACGGCCGTATTCAAAGATAACTGCCAGGTAACATTTTTTGTACGGACAGGAATTACGTCTATCACAAAATCATAGCCGTAATTCTTCATGGTGGAACCTGATACTATGCCGTTGGCAAATCCATTCTCGTAAGGAATGTTGCGAGAAGAAAGTACGTCGCTTACTTTCTGAAAATAGTTCACTGTAAAGTTTAAGCGTCCGTTCAGAAGCGAACCATCCAGACCAAAGTTATAGGTTCTTGTTTTTTCCCATCCCAAGTCAGGATAAGGTAATGATTTAATTTTCAGAATATATTCATTATACCGATTGTCCAAACCACCGTCATAAGCAATCAGATAAGGAGAAACCGCTGTTACGGCATTTCCTTGATAGCCCCAAGAGGCATAAAGATCCAAATTGTTGAGCCACCATGTTTTTTTAGCAAAACGTTCGTTGGCTATTCTCCATTTTAGTCCGGCTGACCATGTGGGCTCAAAACGCTTGTTCTTATCCTGTCCGAAACGATTGGATGCGTCTACACGGCCATTAAAATTAAACACATATAAATCATTGTATGTATAAACGGCTGACATATATTCGCTTAACGAATTGTTTCGTCGGTTAATAACGCTGGCCGCTCCGTTTGCAATCTCATTATTGATTGTTTCATTACCCTGAAATATATAGACAAGCGGTGGGGTGGCAAAAGTTTCACCACGGTCAGGGAGATATCCGTAGCGTTTGTTCGAATCGCCTTTTGTCTTTACCGAATTGGTTTCAATACCCAGCTGAAAGGTAAATCTATGTGTGTTCTTAAACAATTGGTCGTACACAAGACTATTGCGGACCATCACAGTAGACGTATTAGCCAAATCCGTTTCCAGAATACCACCGAAAGGTAATCGTGAAGCATTCATCTCCGGGCTGTTTGTTAAAGCGGTACCATATTCGTATCCGCGAAGTTGCGTAATATAAAAAGAACGTTCGCTTGCATATTTCTTTGAGTCCGAAGATGAACTGGCGTAGGAAACGATACCTTGATATTCCAAATAAGGCAGAATACGCCATTTGAGATCAATCGTTGAGCCAAATGTGCGGGTGTTGCCTTCACTTCCTGTATGGTTCATCTCATTCAAGATGTTGTAATTATACATATTCTTACCATTTTCCGGGTTGTATTCTCCGATCTTTTCATGGTAAAATAAAGTACCGTCGTTATTATAAGCAGGTATGGCGCGTGAAGTATTGTATGCGTAATCGAACGGGTTCACATTGTAGGCAAATCCGTTTACATCACGTACGCTTGCTTTCAATAGCATATTGACTATCAATTTAGAACTGAAGTTTATGGTTGTGTTCGAAGTAGCTGTAAATAAGTTCATATCATTTCCTTTTGCTTCTCCTTTTTCACCTGTATAGCCGAAAGAGGTACGATTCATTATTTTTTCGTTTCCTCCACTGATGCTGATATTATGCGATTGGTTAAATGAATTGCGGAATAATAATTTGAACCAATCCGTGTTCCGTGCGGCCATTGTCTGGTATTCCCGATTCATCTCTTCAAATGTGATTTCTTTGTTAAGCATCTTCTGTACCAATCCTGCGTAGCCGATAGGCAGGATCGGAGTTGTGTATGACCGTCTTTCATCATATATATCTTTCGATAGTTGCATGGATTCCGCTGAATTCATTTGGTCGTACATACCATATCTAGGACGCATGCCTATGGAAAAGTCACTATTATAATTTACAGAGATTCTTCCTTGTGAGGCTTTTTTGGTGGTTACAACAATGACTCCGTTGGCGGCTTTCGAACCGTATATGGCTGTTGCGGATGCGTCTTTCAGTACGGTAATCGTTTCTATATCATTGGGGTTCAGCCATGATATGGCATTTCCGGCCAGCTGGCGTATGTCATCAGCATCAACTGAAAATTTAGTGTTATCTTCCGGGTCGAAAGGCATCGGGTCTATTTGTACTACTCCGTCTACTACCCAAACAGGGTCCTGGCTACCCAGTAGTGTGGAAGTACCTCTTACCCTGATTTTAGGAGAAGCGCCGCTCATGCCTGTTTTGTTCATCACTAGCATTCCCGGAACTACCCCTTGTAACATTTGGTCAATAGATGAAACACTGGGCATTAAAATATCATCTGCCTTTATTGTTGTGGCAGCTCCCGTATAATTCCCTTTAATGACATTACCATAACCGGTAACTACGACTTCTCCTATAGCCTTGCTGTCTTCTTCCAAGACAATAACAGGAATTTCGGCCACATCTGGCTTTATTTTTACCGTTTTTTCTTTCATTCCTATGTAGCGAGTTTTCACAAAGTAGGATTTTCCGGCAGAGAGTTTTACGGTATATTCTCCATTGATGTCGGTTGGAAGCATCTCAACTTGTTTTCCCTGCATATCGGTGATAATTATATGGACACCGGACAAAGGAACGGCTTCCGAATCCGTCACTCTTCCTGTCACAGTCCTTATCTCTGGAACAATAGGCTCACTTGTACGAATAATTGTTATAAACTCCCTGTTTATACTGTATTTGAAAGGTTTATCGCCGATAACTTCTTTCAAGACATCTTCTATCCGTCCGTTTTGAATATTTAGACTGACTTGATAACCTTTTACATCTTCTGTGCTAAAATTAATCTTCATTCCGGCTGCATCTGCTACCTTATCCAATGCTTTGCCCATAGGCTCATTTCTTAGCATTAGAGAAACCCGATTCTGTGCGGATACAGTCAATGTCCCTAAAAGGAGAAATAGCAAAAAAAGAGAAAAAAGTAGTTTAAGAGGTCGCACTCCTTTCTTTCCTGAAGGAGAGATTTTTCGTTCTTTTTGCATAGTTTTGTATTTAAATGTAGTTAATAGTTGTAGAGGTCTTTGTTTATTTTACAATGATGACATTATCTTTTAACTCTGCCTTCACCTTTCCTATTTGGTTTAGCAATTGTAATACATCTTCAACTCCGTTGTCTTGGCGCGCCCAAAAGTTAAAACGTAAATGGGTCTTATCTTTATCGTTGAATTCGACGGTTAGATTATACCAGCGTCCTATAGAACGCATGATTTCACTCAGTTCAACATCTTTGAAATAGAAATATCCTTCACACCAGGCTATAAAACTGCGAATGTCGACAGAATTTACTGTTATCTTATGTTCTTTGTCTATTTGTATATCTTCACCCGGGTGAAGTAAAACTTGCTGTTGGCTGTTGGACTCAGTTACTACAACACTACCATTAATTAATGTAACATGGGTGTTCTCATAATCGTAGGCTCTAAAGTTGAACTTAGTACCTAAGACACGCGTCGTTGCAGTTTTAGTCTTTACAATAAATGGTTGCTTTTTATTGTTAGTAACATGGAAATAAGCTTCTCCTTCCAATTCTACAATACGCTCATTTCCAAAGAATTGATCTGGATAACGTAAACGGCTCTCTGCATTCATCCATACTTCGGTACCATCGCTTAAAACCACTTTAAAGTTCTTTCCCTGCGGGGTACTTAATGTGTGTATCTCAGCCGTTTTATCATTTGAAGGAGCAGGCAAGTAGCTAATTGCATCTTTTTTGATATCAATAGTCTGTGCTTTTTCCAATTCTTTCATAGCTGCTTGAGAGGACAGATTCAGGGAACGACCACTTGCTGTCTGCAAAACAACGTCAGTCTTTTCTGGAATAGCAGTATATACAACTACTTTTTCTGTTGTTAAATCTTGATCGTATATATATAAGAAAGAGAAAGCAATCAATAATGCAATAGTGGCAGCCGCAGCTCCCCACCAAAATGAATGGCGGGACGTTTTAGCAGGCATTACTTTATGGCGGGTATTAAATTGTTTCCATTCAGCTTTTACGTCTATCTTATTTTTATCGTTCGATAAGATAGATTCCCGCATGGCCAAAAGAGAATAATAAAGTTCTTTATGATCTGGATTATCCAACCATTGAACCGCTTCTTTTACGCATAATAATTCTGGTTGATTTAATAAATGAAGAGCATATTCCAGATCTTCATCCAAATATCTTTTTTCTTCCATAACAGTGTCTTTTATCTATAAGACGAGGAAGGGATAAAAAAAGACTATATAAAATGATTTTTTTTTCGAGTTTTCTGTTTCTTTTCGCATTTTACTCAAAGATTGGACGATATGATTCTTCACCGTATTCGGACTGATTCCCATCTGTTCCGCTACTTCTTTATAGTTTTTTCCTTCGACTAAACATGCATAAACCACTTCTCGGGCTTGTTTGGGGAGTGCATTAAGGCGTTTGAAGGCTTCATCCAATAATTCCTGGTATTGTGTATAGTAATCAATATCTTCTTCTGTAAATGCAAACTTTAAATATTGTATGTATTTATCTTCCACATCATAATGGCGAAGATGATCAATGCAGTGGTTACGTACGAGCGTATAAAGAAGAGAAAGGTATAATGTTGAGTTGGAAAAACGATCGAAGTTTTCCCAAAAAAATAGAAATACGTCATTTACTATATCTTTCGCAGTCTCTTCATCTTTCATAAAACTGAGAGCATGCTGATATAATTGCTGATAATGTTTCTCAAATAACATTTTGAATGTTTTCTCTTTTTCTATATCCATTCTGCTATTATGAATGCACCTTTAATTATTGCAAAATAAAGAAATTATTTCTATTTATGTGTAAGGTAATCACATCAAATTTTGAATAATCTTTTGAGATGCTTCATATTATCCAACAACACTAGATAGGATAGACTGCATGGACTTCGGGAGATTTGACTGGTTATTCATAAATATCTGTATATAAATATTGTTTTTAGGATTAAATTCCAACAACTTATCCCTACATCTGTTGGACAAAAGGTACGGTGAGGAGTTATAAAGCTGTTTGAATCTATTATATATTTCATAATCTTGGATAAAAAAAGGGGAATTCAAGATTTTGTGAAATGTATCGCCTTTCAAACCCGTCAGACGATAAGTATCCATGTGAAGCAACATATTCCTATTTAACGCATTATTTACATGACTTAGAAAAGTGCAACTACTTTTTTTGATCGCAGAAGGATAAAAATTACCGCCCTGATTATTATCTCTTTTTATTTTCGGTTCATTTTTCCAAATATTATATAATTGAAAAGATACTAAAGATGACGACAAAGTCAATCTGTCCAAAATCCATTCTACGAAGATATTCAGAAAGCCACTCTTGACGTTCCTTCATCTCGATTATAATATCGTAAACATTGATGTTATGGGCTCTGTTTTCTTTTTTACCCAAAAAGGTATGGGAAAAGTTTCTTGATTTTTTTAACATATATCCCAGTGGTGCATAAAATTTACGAGTAAACTATTCTATATTTTTAAAAGTGGGAAGCTTCGTTACATCTAACCATTGCTGAAACTTAGGATTTTCCAAAACATATTCATCTACAGTTTTTCCCATTCGTTCAACTGCCCAAACAAGATACTAAATGGTGCGCATAAGCTTCAAATAACATAAAACAATTTCCAAGTTGTTCCGAAATCAAATCCAATATAACATAGTTCAACAAAAACTCAATTACATTTCTGTCAGAAGCCAATGTTAAACAATAAAAATAGCCTCAACTTACTATAAATTGAGGCTATCGAAATATCATTTAAAAAATCTCTTTATTCCCATTCTATAGTCGCGTTAGGTTTCGGTGACATATCATAGCAAACGCGATTTACATTCTTCACTTCTTTCAGGATACGGTCTGTTATCTTCATCAGGATAGGCCATTCTATCGGTTCGATAGTAGCCGTCATAGCATCTACCGTGTTGACAGCGCGAATAATCACCGGCCAATCAAAAGAGCGGGCATTATCACGTACACCAACAGATTTAAAATCGGGTACTACCGTAAAGTATTGCCATACCTTTTTATCCAATCCAGCAATCTGAAACTCTTCACGCAAAATAGCATCGGACTCACGTACAGCCTCCAAACGGTCACGCGTAATAGCACCTAAACAACGTACGCCCAAACCTGGACCAGGGAAAGGTTGACGGTAAACCATCTCATAAGGCAATCCCAACTCCAAGCCACAAGCACGAACTTCATCTTTAAATAATTGGCGCAATGGCTCCACAAGCTCGAACTTAAGGTCTTCAGGCAGACCACCTACGTTATGATGAGACTTCACCATTTTAGCTGTTTTCGTTCCACTTTCCACAATATCCGGATAAATAGTACCTTGACCCAAGAAGTCAATACCATTCAGCTTACGTGCTTCTTCTTCGAACACACGAATAAACTCACCACCAATAATTTTACGTTTCTGTTCCGGATCTTCCACACCTGCCAGTTTATTCAGGAAACGATCGGTTACATCTACATAAATAAGATTTGCTTTCAACTGGTTGCTGAATACCTCAACCACATCTTCAGACTCTCCCTTACGCATCAAACCATGATTAACATGTACGCAAACTAGATTGTTACCAATTGCCTTCAGAAGTAAAGCTGCTACCACAGAACTGTCAACTCCGCCCGACAAAGCCAGCAAAACTTTCTTATCACCTACTTGACGCCTAATCAACTCAATCTGGTCATTAACAAAATTCTTCATGTTCCAGTTAGCTTCAGCTTTGCAAGCATCGAAAACAAATGATTTCACTGCTGCCTTTATAGCCTCAATATCATCTGTAAATTCTGCCAACTTCACTTCACAAGTTGCTTTATCGTGACCTGCAGCCATGACGGGAATCCCCAAAGTATAGATAGCCGGATTTACATCAATGGCAACGCCATCAATTACATTATTCGGGCCACCATTGATAATAATACCCTTTACATTGGGTAATGCTTTCAGTTCTTCCACTGTGATATCGTGAGGATAAATCTCACTATAAACTCCTAACGCACGGATGGCACGAGCCAATACCGTATTCTCATGACTACCCAAGTCAAGGATAACAATCATATCCTGCTTCATCTGATTCTGGTTATTTTAAGTTATTGTATTGTTTATTATTAGCTATTGCTTTCAAACTGTCTGCAAAGATAAAAAAATTAGAGAGACTATAATACATTGATTCTCTAAAGTTTCAGAATAGGATAACATTTTTTGCTGTTATGGCATTCCGAAAAAGTACAAGAATAACATATAATATCTCGAGTGGACAACAGAACTATCTT
Source organism: Bacteroides luhongzhouii (assembly GCF_009193295.2). Taxonomy (NCBI): domain Bacteria; kingdom Pseudomonadati; phylum Bacteroidota; class Bacteroidia; order Bacteroidales; family Bacteroidaceae; genus Bacteroides; species Bacteroides luhongzhouii. Next base: position 381,916 of record NZ_CP059973.1, read on the forward strand.
CCTTATCTTCAAAGCAAATAATAATCGTAAAACCACCTTATTTTACATCTACTTATCCCCCAATAGCCCCAATATATTCAGGAGAAACACGATGGCAACCTATGATATCCATAACAATCGAACTTGAGTTCAAGAATAATAACTCACATTTCATTTTTCACAATTCTCCATTAGTACATCAAAATTCCAATTATCATCTTCCTTCAATTTTACACAAGACAGTTTCGTTATACTACTTGTTTTATCAACCTTGATTTTTTGTTCTGTATAGCCTATATAACTAAAACACAACTCAGATCCTATTGGTAATGTTATTTCATAATGACCTTCTATAGTTGTAACTGTGCCAAGAAATGGCTTCCAACAATACACATTAGCCCCCATTAATGGTTCATTATCTGTAGCAGACACAACAACACCTTTTATTCTAATTTCTTCGGAACTAACTCCAGAACCCGAACCAGCTTCAGCTCCCGAGCCTGATCCAGAACCTAGTTTTTTTCCAACAGCAGTAAAATCTTTAATATTATAATTATTTTTATTATTAAGTATAATATTAAATAACTCAGAATAAACATTTCCTTTACGCAACCAATGACAAAATTCATAACCCAATTTAGGACGAGCAATCAATTCATAACTTTCATCATTTTCTTTAATGAGTATAAATGATATACCTTCGCCGCAATTGTCCATTGAAACGTATTCTCTAACGCTAGCACTTGCTCCTCCACTAGGTCTTTCTATTATTACAGAATGCGCAGCGAACTGTTCTGTTGAATTTAATGGTATCCTATAAGGATTACTATATATTTGAATATCATTAGGTCCAACCCACATCTTGAATTTATAGCCATCAATGGGAAAAGCCTCAACTTCTCTGAAATAATTTCCACAACTATCTAATACATCCCTTGTGACAACTTTATCAATACCTTTAGTTCCAACAGGAATAATTGCATTATTCACAAAAATTCTACTTCTCTTTGCATACATAGTTCCCAATCCAATATAGCTGATTTTCAATGTAAACATATTACTATATTTTAAAGGAATATCTAAAGTGAAATAACCATTAATATCAGTTATAACTCCAATTGTTGGAAGTTCCTCTAGTTGGATTGCAGCTCCTATGATTGGCTCTTTTGTATCATATTCTAAAATACGCCCAGATGATGGACCTGTAAATTGTACTTCATAGCTCCCATAAAAAACGTCATCTTCAACCTCTAGAGTCCTTGTACTTGGTTTATTCTCCAACAAAATTTCGTCATTTTCTGATGTGCAAGAAAATAAGCCCATAATCAAAAGATATACGATTAATAATACTTTCTGCATAATAATGTATATTCATTAGTAAAATTACGCTGTTAATAAAAATAGAATCAAGTTATACATATTTCTATTTTTAAGCTATAAATCGCATAATATTAATACAAATCCTTAACACATACAAGTTTTTTTAATAAAATTCACCAATAATATACTATTCCATCCGATTTCATAGTATCCTATCATTTTTTTATTTAAACTGTTTTCTCTATCTTCCATGAAATCGCATAAAATCAAAAATACAAAATTATTCATATTCCATTAAAAACACATTCAGGAAATCTATCAAATTCACCATACTATTATTATATAAACTAAGAAAAATAAGTGCTTGCGAATAGTATAGAGTTTGAAAGGCTTCTTTTATCCTAGATATTTTATACATTTGCTGCATAAAACATAATATTTCACCATGAACGAAGAGAAAAGTTCCTTTATAAAAGGTATAAATGAGCAACGCCCAACCGCTTATCATCAGCTTTATAATGAATATTATAAAGCATTGGTGTTGTACGCCATCAACTTTCTCTCTTCCCAACAAGCTGCCGAAGATATTGTACAGGATCTTTTTGCAACTATGTGGGAAAAGAAAATGAGATTCTTATCATTACCTTCTTTCCGGACTTATCTTTATAATTCTATACGAAACGCCTCTCTTAATTATTTAAAACATCAGAATGTAGAATCTCTCTATCTTGAACGCTTGACAAGCACTTATCGAGAAATCACAGAAGAAGAAGATACCAATGAAGAAGAAGTATACCGGCTACTATTTCGTGCTATCGATAAATTGCCAACACGCTGCCGGGAAATATTCTTATTGCATATGGATGGAAAAAAGAATGAAGAAATAGCTACTGCACTAGGAATTTCGATTGAAACAGTAAAAACACAAAAGAAAAGAGCTATACAATCTATCAAAGAACAGATGGGCACATGCTATTTTTTGCTCCCCTTATGTGACATTTTGTATAGTTCCAAGTTTTTTTCGTAACCAAAATAATCTTTTTTAGAAAGTTTGTACCTCTTTTTAATCTTCATATTGTCTTATTAACAAATGATAAGACAATAGATATATGAAAATAAAATCTGGTACAGAAGAATTAATAGCCAAATATCTCTTCGGTGATATTACAGAGCACGAGAAAAAACAACTTGACAATTGGATCAAGACCTCTCCACAACACGAAGAGTTTTTCAATCGTTTACGAACAAGCGCATCATTTCGTAAGCGCTACGAGGCATATACACAGATTAACTCACATCAGGCATGGAAACATTTCAAAAAGAAATATTGCCAAGTATCAGTCACATCAATTCTCCTGAAATATGCAGCTATTTTAATATTACCTATAATAATAACAACAGGAGGATGGTACTTTTATATTGCTTCCGAAAAACAAATATCTGACAATCTAGCCTTAGGAGATGCCATACAGCCAGGAATTCCTAAAGCTACATTAATTTTAGCCGGGAATGACAAACAATCGCTTACTCCAACATATCCAACACCAGTTAAAGTTAATCATTCCACAACTGCTATAGCTCAAAATGGTGCGCTCATCTATCCATCAACACCCAATATAAATATAGATATATCTCAAAAACAGCAGCCTGAAATAGTAGAAAAAAACACATTAACAACTGAACAGGGAAACGAATTCAGAGTAACCTTTGAAGATGGAACAACCGTACACCTCAATTATAATACAGAAATACGGTATCCTGTAAAGTTTAGTAAGACTAAACGCATGGTTTATCTAAAAGGGGAAGCCTATTTTAAAATAGCCAAAGATGCTCGTCCTTTCTACGTTGTCACTGACCAAGGAATAATCAAACAGTATGGTACAGAATTTAATGTTAATACATTCACCTCTGGACGAACAGAAGTCGCATTAGTGAAAGGGAGTATCAGTATTATTCCTCAAGGAAGTACACAAGAACAACTCATAGAGCCGGGCCAATTGGCACACATTGAACAGAAAGGTAACAATATATCTATATACAATGTAGACCTCACTCCCTACATAGCATGGAATGAAGGACGACTTATTTTCGAAAATCGTACTTTAGAAAATATTGTCGAAATTCTAGAACATTGGTATAATGTTAATATTTCCTTTGGCACTTCCGAGCTTAAACAACTGCGATTTACTGGTAATATGGATCGTTATGCCACAATCAGCCCGATATTAAAAGCAATAGCACGTACTACGAATTTACAAATAAAAATAGAAGGAAGAGAGATTTTAATCACAGACAATTAATTACTAATTAAACAAGAAGAAAGAATGAGAAAGACAAAAAGTAGAGAAAGAATCCGAATACTTTCTCTGGTAGTAGTATTATTACTATTACCCACAATGATGTTTGCCATTCCAGAAAGTGGCAAAAAAGTAACTTTAAATCTGGAATCTGTCACTGTCAAAGATTTTTTCGATGCTTTAAGACAACAAACCGGATTAAGCTTTGTCTACAATACAGAACAGACAAAGTCACTGAAACCCATCACTATCCATGTAAAAGATGAAACTGTGGATAACGTACTACGTACCGTACTCAATGGCACGGGTCTCACTTACAGCATGGAAAGAGATATTGTCACTATCTCTAAAGTGGAACAACAAGGAAGCAAACGTATCGCAACAGGTATCGTTTCGGATGAAGAAGGATATCCTTTGCCCGGTGTTAATGTTGTGATTAGTGATCTTCAACGCTTTGCCATAACAGATAATAATGGTAAATATAATATAGAGATTCCAGCTAATACTGCATGTACTATCACCTTTTCATATATCGGAATGTCTACTCAGCAAGTAATGATTAATAGTGGTCGGAATGATGTACGAAAAAATATTACTCTAAAAAGTGATACTAAATTAGATGAAGTTATCGTTACTGGAATTTATACTCGTAAAGCGGAAAGTTTTACTGGAGCAGCAACTACTATTTCGAGCAAAGATCTGATGCGTGTCGGAAATCAGAATGTGTTCCAGAGTTTGAAAAATCTGGATCCTACAATATACATTGCAGATAATCTCAATATGGGTTCTGACCCTAATACTACCCCAACAATGTCGATGCGTGGTACATCCAGTTTTCCTACGACTGAAGCCAGTTCGTTAAAAAGTAATTATCAAAATCAGCCTAATCAACCACTATTTATATTAGATGGATTTGAAACAACAGCCCAACATATCATGGATATGGATATGAATCGCATTGAAAGTTTAACGATTTTAAAAGACGCTTCTGCAAAAGCGCTGTATGGTTCCAAGGCTGCAAATGGAGTAATTGTTATTGAAACAAAACGCCTATCCGGTAATGAAACACGTATTGAATATAATGGGAGTCTGTCATTTGAGATGCCAGATCTAACCAGTTATGATTTATGTAATTCATCAGAAAAATTAGAAGTAGAAAGAATTGAAGGTGTCTATACCAGTAGTTCTCCCCAAGATCAAGAAAGACTAACCGCTCTTTATAACAGTCGTAAAAAATTGGTTCTTGAGGGATTAGATACCTACTGGATGTCCAAACCTCTCCGTACTGGCATTGGACATAAACATAATCTGAACATAGAACTTGGTGATTCTCAGAGCCTACGTGCAATATTGGATCTTACTTACAACCAAGTAACTGGAGTTATGAAAGGCTCTGATCGAAAAAACATTTCCGGTGATATAAATATCTCCTACCGACGCAAAAAATTTCTATTCAAAAATATACTATCAGTTATATCAAATAATAGCAGTGATTCCCCATATGGTTCATTTAATGATTATGTAAAAATGAATCCTTATTGGCAAGCAACTGATACAAACGGTAGAATTCTCCGCTATGCAGAATCTCCAACAGCCAATTCTTTATATACTGGCAAAAATATAGCCAATCCATTATATGATACAACCATAGGTACTAGTTTTACATCAAGCTATCTATCTTTTATCGACAATTTTTATACCGAATGGATTATTGCTCCAGATTGGAAAGCCACCTTGCGTATAGGAGTATCACAGAAACGGAATGTAGCTGATAGCTTCTACCCTGCAGATCATTCAGAATTTGTCACATATACTACGGCAGAATTAATTCCTCGACGTGGTAAATACATTTTAGAAAATGGCAAAAGTAGTTCTATTTCAAGTGACCTGAATATTAATTATAATAAAGCGTTCAAAAAACATACAATATTTGGAAATGCCGGATTTTTTATTTCTGAAAATCAATATTCCGCATATCAGCATACAGCTGAAGGATTCGCCAATAATCAAAAAGCAGATATTACTTTTGCTCGCCAATATGCAGAAAATAGTACCCCAATAGGCTACGCATCCATAAATCGTGAAGCCAGCTTCTTACTTTCAGCAGCATATGATTACGACAATCGTTATTTGGTAGATGCCACAGTGAGAGAAAGTGCATCTTCGTTATATGGCTCAGATAAGCGGTGGGCTAATAGTTGGTCATTTGGGGTAGGCTGGAATATTCACAATGAGCTGTTCTTTAAAGATAAAGATTGGATAAAACAATTAAAGATACGTGGCTCTATCGGACTTACCGGTAACCAAAATTTCAATACCAATGCAGCTATTGGTACATATAAATATTTTGCAGGTATCACATATCAAGGACTTTCCGGGGCTTACTTGAACAACTTACCTAACCACGGTTTAATGTGGGAACAAAAAAAAGATTATAACATAGGGGTAGATATGCGTATCGCTGGTCTATCTTTATCCTTTGATTACTACACGGCAGACGTAAAAAACATGTTGACAGATGTCACAATTCCCACTTCAACAGGTTTTAACTCTGTAAAAGACAACTTAGGGTTAGTGCGTAACTCAGGAATAGAAGTAAAAGCAACTTATACAGTCTGGCAAAGCAAAGAGGGATTTTTCAATTTATACGGTAGTCTGGTTTATACTAAAAACAGAATTGTTCATCTCTCGGAAAGCATGAGATCATATAATGAGAAAATGCGACAGCAAGCCACCGAAAAGACAAATTCCACACCAGTAGCCCTTTACGAGGACGGACTTTCTATGAATACAATCTGGGCAGTTCCTTCAGCTGGTATCGACCCACAAACCGGTAATGAAATATACATAAAAAAAGATGGTTCTTATACTTATGTCTATGATTCCAACGATATAGTACCGGCAGGTGATGCAACTCCTAAATATAGAGGAACAGCAGGCTTTTCAGCCGAATACAAAGGAGTCGGTTTAAATGCAACATTAAGTTTTCTGGCAGGTAGCCAAATGTACAACACCACACTAGTTAACAGAGTGGAAAACATCAATATGAATTATAATGTTGACCGTAGAGTATTAACAGGAAGATGGCAGACTCCGGGCCAACAGTCGCAGTACAAAAGCTTGTCCGACAAAAATGCAATAGATGCATATGGAAATCCTACAGAAATGACTCGCCCGACAACCAGATTTATACAAGATAGAAATGAACTAAGTATATCTTCCATCAGTGCGTATTATGAATTCCCCAAAACAATATATCAGAAACTTCATATGCAAAGGCTGAGATGCGCAGTTTATCTCAATGACGTTTATACATTCTCTTCTATTAAAATTGAAAGAGGCACCGCTTATCCGTTTGCGAGAACTTTATCATTCTCATTAACAGGAACATTTTAATATCATGCAGTTATGAAAAAGAAAATAGTAACCATATTATCAATAGCATTCTTCTTCACATCATGTAATAGCTGGTTTGATGTAACTTCAAGTGATGAAATCAGAGAAGAAGATCATTATAGTACAGAGATAGGATTTCAGCAATCTCTCATCGGGTGTTACATCGCAATGGCCGAAGACGATTTATACGGAAAAAATCTATCATGGTATGGATTAGAAAGATTGGGGCATCAGTTTTATCCACAAATTTATGCAGGTTCTGATGCAATACCTTTAGACCTGCATAAATTCGCATATAATAGTGTAGATTTACTCCCTTTCATCGAAGGAATCTGGGCTAAAGCGTATAATGTAATAGCAAACGCAAATGAAGCTCTAAAATATATTGATGAAAAACAATCAATAATGGACCCGATCAATTATCATGTAATAAAAGGAGAATTGCTAGCTATTCGTGCCTACATGCATTTTGATCTACTACGATTATACGGATATGGCAATTGGGAACAACGTTCTTCTGAGTTAAATAATAAATACACTATTCCGTATGCATTAGAAATTTCAAAAGAAGCACCGGCCCAAGTTACCGGAAATGAAGCGATACGTTTCATTTTAACCGACTTAACCGATGCAGCCAATTTACTAAGAGAATACGATCCTGTGACTCAAAAACATAATTTCTCAGAGTATGCAAATGTCAATACAGATGGTTTCTATAATACAAGAAATCTTAGACTTAATTACTATGCAGTGAAAGCTTTAGAATCCCGAGTAAGATTATGGGAAGGAAGTGATAGTAATAAAAGTAAAGCATTGGACGCAGCAGAAGAAGTGATAAAGGCTGCAGAAAATGATATTAATATGACTGAAAATAACCAAAACATCTATACTCTGAAATTTTTAACACCTGAAACCATTAACTCAAGCACTTATAATCTAACAGCAGAACAGTTATTTGGTCTCAGCATACAGAATCTAGATACTAAGATAAAAAATTATATAAAGCCATATTACACTAACAACGATTCCGAAGTAATGTATATAGAACCTGAAACGGCCAATCAAGTTTATGAAAATTCTACTACAGATGTACGTTTTACGACTTTATTAGACCAAAGCCTAACTTCTTCAAGTTTAGGATATGTTCCATTAAAAGTTTATCAACCCTCTACCATAAACCAATACTACAAAAATAAAATATCAATGATCCGTTTACCTGAAGTTTACTACATTGCAGCTGAATGTTGCGCAACGGGAACTCCAGCCAATTTAGAAAAAGCAATGACGTATTTAAATCATGTACGTCAAAAACGCGGATTATATGAAGATTTAAAAAATCTGGATGCCCCCCAAATCGTAAACGAAATAAAGAAAGAGTACAGAAAAGAGTTCCTATCAGAAGGAGTAATGTTTTATTACTACAAACGTACTGGTTCCTTAGAAATTCCTTATCGTTCAGAAATAATGGAAGATAAACAATATGTATTACCATATCCTACCTATGAAATCCAATCCGGTCGGGTACAATAAAAGAAAGGGAATAAACAATGAAAAAAATATTAACACAGATTATTTTATTAGCAATAGCATTTACATGTAATGTTAGTTGTGAAAAAAGTGACATACCATACTATAATAGTGAACATGATGCTGTACGATTTAGCAATAACTCCAAATTTGGTTACCAAAGCCAAGATTCATGTTTATATAACAGTTATAGTTTCATCTCTAATCCATTTGCTGAATATACTATTTTTGAGGTTCCACTTGTTCTAATAGGAAATCCTGTTGATGTTAATCGAGAAGTCAACTACACTATTGAAGAAAAATCTACAGCTCCTTCAGGTTCTTATGAGATTCTAGAGTCTATAATTCCAGCAAATAAAAACAGTGGATACATTCGCATCAAGTTATACAATAGCGAAGAACTAGCCAACTCAACATACGAATTATATTTTACATTGAAAAATTCCAAGAGTTTACCTGTTGGCCCTTCACCATATTTACGTGCCCGACTGTCGTGGAATAGCGCGATTGAAGAACCTACTGTAGTTCGACATATCCAAACCTATAACATGTTGATAGCCTCAAAAAAATCATACATAGACAGAACTAAAGCATGTTACAGTTCCAATGCTTTAAAAACAATTGTTGATGCGTTAGGATGGGATGATTGGGATGATCCAGATGTTCATGGAAGATATTATAATCCTCCCGGAACATATAAATCATATAAATACCTGCCAAGATATGATTTTATCTTATCAGACCTATCATATAAAGGATATGCAGCCAAACTAGGAGATTATATCAAAGCTTATAATATCGCTCATCCGGATAGTCCTCTTACACATGATGGTGGTGATCTAAAAGGACAACCTATAGAAGCTAGAAGTTACTAATTTCAAACTTTATTTTAAAAGATTATGAATATAAAAAATATATCAACAATAATAATGGGGATAATATGCTTCACGTCATGTTATGATGATAAAAGTGAATACGCTACTAATCCCATTGATGAAGTCAAAATTGAAGTTTCTGACGGAAAAACAATCTATATAGGTTATTTGGAGGAATTAAATATAGTTCCTACTATAACTCAAGGAGGAAAAACTGATGTAAAAGGACTAAAATATGAATGGGAATTAAGTATTATCGCAGATATGAATGCAGCAGAATACCAATCCATCAGTACAGAGCCAGAGTTACACGAAATTATAAATAGGCCAATAGCCAATGTTCCCTACTCATTACGCCTTACAGTAACAGACACAACTAACAAAGAAGACTTACAATATCAATATTATTGGAGTGTATATGTACAAAGTTCTTTTTTAGATGGTTTGTTAATATCTGAAACGACCAATGATCAAACATCTGATTTTACTTTAATAGAAAATAAAAATCTTACAGTAAACTATGGTAATAAGGAAGAAAGAATTTTTCGTAATATTCTAGAAAAAGCCAATGGAGCTCCTTATACGGGATTAATGAAGGGGTTAAGATACGAAATGATGGGATATGCCAATGTTGGTACACATACCAATCAAATTTGGGCAATAACAGATAATGGCTGTGTTCGGTTCGATACTGAAGCATTTAAAGAAAACGGGAACTTAGAAGATGGCAAAATCTTAACCTACAAACCAGAAGGCTTAAAAGTTTACAACTTCTTCAAAGCACAAACCCTTTTCTACATGAACACTAATAAAGGAATATACTCTTTCAACACTATAAACTCGAATAGTTTTGGTTGGATTGATGCCGCTGCAAGTCAATACACTATTAATAATACAATAGTAGCATGTAATACATCCGGAGCCCAATATTGCACAGGAATGTGGCTTGATAAAGATAAAGGCAAATTTGTATCCTATGAAGGGACTTTTGTATCACCAACTTATCAAGACTCTTATGCAGCAAACAGTCTATTTGATCCATGCGATATGAAAAATAAGTCAGCAATAGCCGGAGGTATGTCCACGGATAGAAAAACGCCGACTTTTCTTTTAAAAGATGATACATCCGGAGAATATGCTATCTATACCTTTAACCGCTATATTGCAGCTGAAGGTGACTATGATGATGACTGGAACTGGCATGAAACTGCACCTGAGATTCCGGCATCTGCCAAAATGAAGTATGACATACCTTCATCAGGAAAAGTTTTAATTGAAAAGGCCGTTTCTATATTCTTCGCACATAAAGAAGCCATTATGTATATCGCAACAAATGACGGGATTTATTGCATAAATTTTGCCGGTAGTACTGCTATTGTTGAAACATCTCCTAAATATACTCCTACTTCCGGAGAAAAAATTGCATTTGCAAAATTATATCAACAGGGGCAATATATCAATGACGAAAGTTCTGTTATCAGTGATTCTCATGTTTACCCAGAACTTGAGCTAAACAACAAGGCTATAATAATTGCCACTCAAAAAGATATATATGAAGGAAAAGTATACGTAGTCCCAATGACACAAATTGGTACAGGAAACCTGGATATTTCTAAAGCCCTAATCTATGATGGTTTTGGTAAAATCCTGGATGTAACAACAACCGGATATTAATCTAATTTCATAAAAATACATTAAAGAACTGATATGAGAAAGAAAATCCTCTTACTTGCAGCAATGGTGGTAGCTTCGTCTACCACCATTGACGCACAGCGTAAATTTCCATTCTTCTGGAAAAAAAAGAAGGCAAAAACAGAACAAACAACTCCTGCTAAAAAAGAAAGTGAATATGACAAACTATTCAAGAAAAAGCATGAAATAGCCAAAGGACTGATTACTCTCCATCTGCTGGATGGAAAAGTATATTTTGAACTTCCTGTGAATTTAATCAATAAAGATATGCTTATTGGTTCCACTGTCACCAGTATCTCTGATAATGGCAATGCAGTAGTCGGTTCTAAACCGACCGATCTTCTTCACGTAGTATTCACACGCAATAAAACACATGTACAGTTACGTCAGGTAAACACTGACTATATTACTGGTAACACACAAATTGATGAAGCTTTACGCAAAAGTACCCTGGGAGCAATTTTAAGCAACCAAAAGATTCAAGCATACAATAATGACTCTACTGCTATCGTTTTTGATATGAGCAGCGTCTTCCTGGGCGACAATAAAAAGATGAGTCCCTTCGACAAAAATTCTATTTATGGAATGTACAATCGTACAGAGAATTATCAATCCGACTGCTCGTACATTTCACAAATCAAGGCTTTCAAAGATAATGTTTCTATTAAAAGCTGTCTGTCATATACATTCTCTGTCAGCAATTCACAAGGGACATCACTCATAAAAGACCGTCCATTCACCGCAGAAATGACACGTTCCATCATGCTGTTAAAAGAAAAACCTTACCGTCCACGTATGGCAGATTACCGGATCGGTGTATTTTTTACCGGACGCGAACAACTAGGCGAAGGAGCTAAAACGACCGCACCCGTTTACTATGCCAATCGATGGGATATACAACCGTCCGACACCGCCGCCTACTTACGTGGAGAGAAAGTGAAACCCACTAAACAGATTGTCTTCTACATCGATAATACTTTCCCGGAAAAATGGAAACCATATCTGCGGGAAGGAGTCACCCAATGGAATGAATTATTTGAACAGATTGGATTCAAAGATGTTGTAGCAGCCAAAGATTTCCCGACAGATGATCCGGAATTCGATCCCGACAATATCAAATATTCATGTGTCCGCTATGCTCCATCAAGCATTGAAAATGCAATGGGACCATCATGGGTAGACCCACGAAGCGGAGAAATCCTGAATGCCTCCGTATATTTATATCACAATGTCATCAAACTTATCAGCAACTGGTTGTTCGTGCAAACAGCACAAGCCGATAAAGATGTACGCACAGTCAATATTCCGGATGAAATGGTTGGAGATGCGTTGCGCTATGTACTTTCACATGAAATCGGGCACTGTTTAGGATTTATGCATAACATGGGAGCTTCTTCCACCTTCCCGGTAGATTCTTTACGTTCACCGGAATTCACGCAGAAGTATGGTACCACTCCTTCCATCATGGACTATGCCCGCTTCAACTATGTAGCACAACCTGGCGATAAAGAACGTGGCGTTAAATTGACTCCTCCCCGCTTTGGTGAATACGACAAATACCTCATTAAATGGACGTATACTCCGGTATTCAATGTTAATTCTGCAGAGGAAGAAGCAATTATAACAGGCAAATGGATCAGTGATGCCATTAAAGAAAATCCTGTGTACCGATATGGAAAACAACAAGTATATGGAGTTGTTGATCCCCGTTCACAAACGGAAGATATTGGTGACAACTCTGTGAAAGCAACTCGATATGGCATCAAGAACCTTAAGTATATCATGAATAATCTGGAAAGTTGGATTTCTGAAGGTGACGATACATACGAATACCGTGAAGATTTATTTATTGGTATCGTAGAACAACTTGCAATGTATGTTACCCATGTAGCAGGCAATGTAGGCGGCTATTTTGTCAACGAAGTTAAGGAAGGAGACACAATGCCACGTTTTGCACAGATTCCGAAGGCACAACAAAAAGAAGCCCTGAATTATCTATTCGAGATTTATAACGATCTGGATTGGCTTGACAACAAAAACTTGTTAACTAAATTCCCGGTTTCCGGTTCCCCTAAACAAACTATTCAAAACTTCATGTTGAGATATATACTGCCTGTACCTTTCCAGGTATCACAATACGAAGGATTAGAAAAAGATTCATTTACTGCTGCCGAGGCTTTCAACATGATATACAATTTTGTATGGAAACCGACCATTTCCGGACGTACATTAACAGAATCCCAAATGAATCTCCAGAAACAATATATATACATGATGATGCAAACTGCCGGTTTCACAATCAAAGGAGCCGGGAAAGCATTGACCGGAGAAAAACCACTTGACATCAATCACCGCCAGTTCGGATACACTTGTTGTCAGGGACATGCTATCAAAGAGGATGTTATACACAACCCTGTAGCAGGTTTTGAATGGAGACCGTTGAATCGTTTTTCTATGACAGCCAAAGTTACCCAGGCAGATGTATACGCATATATAGCTAAAGCGAAACAACTGATGAAGCAAAAGACAGCCAGTGCATCAGGGAAAACTAAAGCTCACTATGAATTATTACTAAAGATGCTCGACATCAACTTAAAATAAAGGAGGGACAAAAGATGAAAAAACTATTTTTATGGTTGATGGCAATTTTGTTGATTATCGGATCAACAAATGAAGCCAATGCCCGCTCCAAAAAGAAAAAAGGAAAAGCAAAAACTGAGCAACAGACTGACAGTGTTCAAAAGAAAAAAAAGAGTGTCTACGACAAGCTTTTCAAAGATAAGAAGAAGCATACAGTCAATAAAGGGACAATCACAGTTCATCAGTACGAGGATAAGATTTATCTGGAACTACCGGTTGAATTAATGGGACGGGATTTTTTAGTAAACTCTGCCATCACTACTGCAAGTGACATTTCGCTGGCGGGCACAAAAGCTGCTCAAAGTAGGTATCTGATTATTGATAAAACCGATTCATTAATATTATTCCGAGATCCGAAATACAATGTTCGCCTCAACGAACAGGACGATAATCAAGAAGCGGCTTTTGCATTATCTCGTAGTAATGCCATTTACAAAGCATTTCCAATTGAAGGATACACCAGCGATTCAACGGCTGTTGTGTTTAATGCCACTTCCTATTTCTCTTGTTCCAATAAAGATGTACTCAATCTTAGCGGACGCAGTTATGGAGGTATGCTCACAATTGTAAGTGCTTCCCCTCAAAGTAAAACATCTTTTGTGGACTCTGCAGATGCATTCGACAATTGTATCAGTATCACTCAAAACTGTACTGCAAAGTTGAGCATCAGCATCATGGGATTCGTCTCCAAAGAACAACCGGAATTAACAATGTCAGTGCAAACAACATTAGCCCTACTGTCGAAAGAAAAGATGAATACCCGCGAAGCCAACCCACGTGTAGGAACAGGTTATATATCATACACAGACTATCGTAATGAAAAACGTTTCAAGAAAGGATACTATGTAACACGCCGTAATATAACGACACAACAACCTGTTGTCTTCTACATCGACACTCTGATTCAAGATAGCTGGGTAAAAGCCATCCAAAAAAGTGCAGATGAATGGAATATAATATTTGAAGACTTAGGAATAGGAAAACCAATCATAATAAAACCGTATGAGAAAGATTCAACTTTCCGTGCTAATAACCCAATGATAAATACGATTGCTTTCCTGAATAACAACAACTCGGAAGTTACCGCATACAATGTCACTGATTTACGCACTGGAGAAATCTTAAGTACCAAGATAGGAGTACCACGCGACCTTGCCGTCAGCGTACGTCGTAATGGAGTATACCAAATGGCAGAGATTGATCCGCGCTTCCGGAGTTATTACATTGCCGATGAGGTGATCTGTGAGAATCTGACAGCACGTATGCTAAAAGCATTTGGTCTTAGTTTGGGATTGGCAACTAATTTGGCTGGTTCTGCAGCATACTCCCCTGAGGAACTGCGTTCTCCTGAATTTACTCAAAAATATGGTATCACAGCTTCAGTCATGGACAACGTATTATACAATTATCTGGCACAGCCCGGTGATAAAGAAAAAGGAGTGGTATTGATTGTCGACAAACCGGGTGTATGTGATGCATTTACGCTCAAATATCTGTATGCCGCCACCAGTGAAAATGAATCAGACATGTTGAAGAAATGGGCTATGGAACACGATGGAGATCCACGCTATTTCTATGGAAAGCGTTCACCAGCTTATGCTACAGACCCGCGTTGCCAAAACTATGATTTAGGTAATGATCCGATAGCCTCTTTAGATGCACAAATCGCTCATGTGAAATATGTAGTTAAAAATAGTCCTGCCTGGTTTCACGACGATAATATCCCCAATGATTACCGGGAGCTATTTCCTGATTTTGTGATTATTGAATTAATCAATAAAACATTGTCACCTGTATCTTCTTATATCGGAGGTATTTATATCAATGAAGCCAACGAAAAAAGCAATGTTCCTTCATATCAACCGGTATCGGCAGATATGCAAAAGAAAGTCTTACAAAAGATATTCAGTACCTTCTATGATTTAAGCTGGCTGGACTCTAATAAGGATTTCTTGCGTTTAGGTGGTGTCAATCCTGATATGTCAACATGGATTTACAATAACGGGTACCCAATGATGTCTTTGATGTTTCGTTTGATGCGTATGGGATTGAGTGTAGAGAAATCAACTAAACCTTATACCCAAGAAGCATATTTGAATGATATAGAGAAACAATTATTCAAAGAAACTTTAAATGGGAAACCTTTAAGTGCTCCAATGATTGCACAACTGTCTGTATATATCAGTTCTTTAAAAGGAATGTGTCCGACATTAAAGGCTATTGACAAGGCTGTATCAACAAGAGTAACTTCCATTGCTCTCAACGAGCAAACTAATCATAAGTTACAATCATTAGGGTTGCTGACAACTTTTGCCTCTATATCTGCAACAGAAGAGCAATCGGGTATGGAACCTATGACTGCTGTCAATTTCTATGTCGGTACGGATATCGAAGCCATTTGCTATGATAAGTTGAAAAGTGCACGCCGCTATCTAATACAAGCCTGCAGTTTAGCTCATAATGATATTGAGCGTGGAAAGTGTAATTATCTGATAAAAATGATAGATCGAGTTTTATAAATAAAATATTAATCTTTTTAAATTATTGAATTATGAAAAAGCACTTGTTATTTTTTTTATTTTTAGTTCTTGGAAGTATGCTTTATGCACAAGGAATGAAAACTGTCACTGGAGTTGTTGTTGACGAATATGGAGAACCAATGCCTGGTGTTAGTGTGGTTGTTAAAGGAACAACTAATGGAACTGTAACAGATCTTGATGGAAAATTTACTATCACAGTACCTATTGGAAGTATATTAGTTTTTTCATTTGTAGGTTATCAAACAATGGAAGTCAAAGTTGGCGCAAATACAGGTAGCATTAGAGTGGAAATGAAGCCTAATTATCAAAATCTAGACAACACATTGGATTAATCACTCTCACATGAGGATTCTAAATTTATAATGTAAGTGTTATGAAAAGATCTATTTCTATAATCATTCTTTCATGTATACCAATACTCTTTTGTAATATACCTATTCTTTCTGCGCAGGAGGTGGCAAGTACAGATTCAATTATAACACCGAACAAGAGTATTAAATATGGAAAAGTAAAGCTGCGCACAAGTATTATGCAAGCAAGTCTTGATGCAGTCAAGGCAAATCTGATATGTGGTAAAGATACATTGAAAGAAGATTATAAAAGTTCAGATTTTTTCTTTTGGAATAAAGTTCCCGTCGGTATCGCACGAGCCATCGTGTGGGCCGACGGATTCATCGCAGATTCCGATACACTTTATGTACACGAGGGGCAAACTACACAAAAAGACTTTTATCTGACCGACCGCGTTATACAATTACAGGCCGTAACAGTAAAAGGTAAAATTCCCGCTATGGTATATCGAGGCGATACTATCCGTTTTAATCCACAAGGAATCAACATATTGGAAGATGATGTGGCACGAAATATTCTGGAACAAATGCCGGGAGTAGAAGTTTCGGAACAGAGTGTAAAAGTTGCTGGAAAAGATGTAGAAAAGGCATACGTTGACGGCAAAAAGATTTTTGGAGAGAATCCAATGAATGCATTGAATCACCTTCCTGCCAATGATGTTGTATATATATCCGCTTATGATGAAGATGAGCATAAAGAGCAAACACGTAAAAACAGAAAAGGTAAGAAACGCAGAGTTCTGAATATTGAGACAAAAAGCAAATTAGTAAACTCGAAGGAAGGGGATCTAATAGCAAGTATCGGAGGAAATATGGAAAAAAAACAACTTGCAGACCATGATGTACGCTATGGCATAGGAGGTACATTTAACTTCTTCTCCGAGAAAATGTTGGTAGCGATCAATGCCATGCACAACAATTTGAATAGAACAACCAATCAACCGCAAATGTTCCTCAGTACCAAGAATCCATCGCAAACTTACAGTGAAAATAGCTTTGGAGGCATCAATCTGTCCCGTCGTTGGGAAAAAGAGACAGGATTTTATAAAGAAATAAAAGGCAGCTATCAGTTTGCACGAAGCGCAACAGAAGCAAATGCCCGAACTGAACAAGAATACTTCGCTACAGATGCCTTCTGGCAAAAGAGCTATCTAAGTCAATATCAGAATACAAATCAGTATAATAAACATACTATGAATACCGGATTCGGTATGAATGATAAGAAATGGGGCAATTTGATTATTGATTATACATTATCGACTAATCATTCAAAACAACATACATTGCAACAAATAGCAAATAGCATAGATGAGATCCAATCTACCGGCATTTTACAACAAAATGGCAATGGTAAATCTCAAGAGATGCAAGGATCAGTTAGTTGGAATAAATTCTTCGGAGACTGGAACTATTCCGTCAACGCGAACTATTCAAATAGCTCGTCCAACGGAGAAGAAAACCGGGAAAACAAAACACAAAATGAGACTAGTGGAAGTCTACAAGAGATCATAGCCATTCCAACAAATGGAAGAGGAAATAAATGGGAAGCCAAAACAGGATTAAAGCGCATGTTATCAAAAGATAAATATTCATTCATCGAATTAATATACAATTTTGTATCGGACAATCGCCATATCAATCAGCTTGCATGGAACAAAATAACAGGAGAAATAGACCCTACAAATACATATAATTACCGAAATTCTCTGATAGAACATACCCCTGAAACGACAGTTATTCTACCTGATTTGGGAATCTTCAATATTGATATTTCAGCAGGGTGGAAACATTCCATTATTAAGGATAGAAAAGAAACGGCACAAACAATATTAAAAAAATCATTTAACGCATTGAAAGGAGAAGTACAAATCTCTTTAGGAGGAAGATTAAGTGAAAAAGCAGAACACACAATCAAATATACCATAAATAGCCAACTCCCCAATATAGCACAACTACGTTCAGAAGTCAACAACTCTAGTCCTTACTTTATCAGCAGTGGAAATCCAAATTTGAAAGCCAGTACCATACATAAAATTTGGTGGAAAGAACAGTATCGCTTTAATGACTACGGACATTTGATAAATTCGGAATTAACACTAGCTTTCATAAAAAACAGTATTTCCAATAGGAGCACTTATTTTAACAAAGCAACTTACTTGCCTGATTTTAACTATACGGCTATTGCAAATAGTACGCTCAGCAGTTACGACAATCTAAACGGAGCATGGAATACAGATTGGGATATTTCCTGGATGTATCCAATCGTAAAAATCAAATCTAATTTAGAGGTTAGTATTAATAATAAGTATGAACATCTGCCTTACTACTATAATGATATACGGGATATAACGAAAATAAGCACAACGAGGATAGGAGCCAGATTCGCTACCAATCTGATTCCTCGATTACGTACATCGGCCTACTGGAGCGTCCACTATCGGCAAGCCTCCAATAAAGTGAATGACCAATCGAACCGGATATTAACAAATCGTTTAACGGTAGACATGACGTGCACTCCCATATTGAAGTACTTCTTTGCAAAGGTATCATATACCTATCAACATCAGAACAACAAAACCTATCATCAAATTGATAAAGAAAATATCTTAAACATTTATGCTGGAGTGAAAGTATTCAATCGACGGGCAGAAGTAAGCATTACAGCATTTGACTTATTAAATTCATATCATAACCGTATTATCCAAATGAAAGATAACTATACCAGTTATATTGACCGAGAGAACTTCGGGCGGTATTTTACCATAAATTTCTCCTGGAAATTCAGAAAGATCAAAGCGAACCGGATGGATATTTCAAGAGGAGTTGCATGGTAATATGAATAAGAAATCTATTAATCATTTAAAATAAAAAATATGAGTAATCCTATTGTCGAAGTTAAACACTTATCTCATCGTTATAGTGTAGATTGGGCCATTCGCGATATCAATTTTTCTATTGAGAAAACAGGAATATTAGGTCTGTTAGGGTCTAATGGAGCAGGTAAGTCCACCACTATGAATATCATCTGTGGAGTTTTAAATCAAACGGAAGGGGATGTATTTATCAATGGCATCGATCTACGAAAAAATCCGGTTGAAGCAAAAAAACATATTGGTTTCTTACCTCAAAAACCACCTCTCCATCCGGACTTGACTGTCGACGAATATCTCATACACTGTGCCACACTGCGGAGAATGGAGAAATCAAAAATTCGTGAAGCTGTAGAAATAGCTAAAGAACGTTGCGCTATTGCCCATTTTAGCAAACGCCTGATAAAGAATCTTTCAGGCGGGTATCAACAAAGAGTAGGAATTGCACAGGCTATTGTACATAATCCTCCATTCGTAGTACTTGATGAACCTACAAACGGGCTTGATCCTAACCAAATTGTCGAAATACGCAATCTGATTAAAGAAATTGCTGAAGATCATTCTGTCCTACTCTCCACTCATATCCTGTCGGAAGTGCAAGCTACCTGCAATGATATTCGTATGATTGAACATGGTAAAGTCGTATTTTCAGGTAGCATGAAAGACTTTGATAACTATGTGGTTCCAAGTAGTTTCACCGTTACATTTGCCCTTCCCCCTTCTATAGAAGAACTAGCAAAGATAGAACATGTGTTGAATATAGAAGAACTCTATCCCGGTACATTCCGGATACGCTTTGATGACGATGACAACATAACTGAACGAGTAGTAGCCTTAAGCATACAAAACGGATGGCGGCTGAAAGAAATCACGATGGAACGCTGCTCTCTTGACATAATCTTTGCACAACTATCGGGAAAACTTAAAAATAATATCTAACATGACGGATTTAAAGATTATAATACGTATTGCCCGAACCGATCTGGCTATTTTATTCTATTCGCCGATTGCATGGTTCATATTGATTGTTTTCTCATTCCTGACAACAGCAAGTTTTACGTCATTGATGGAGAATATAGTGACCGACTATGATCTGTCAGGCGGCAAGGAAGTATCTTTGAGCGGTATCTGCTTCTTAGGTAGTTACGGCTTTTTGTCCTCCGTCGTATCAAACATATACATCTATATTCCATTGTTGACAATGGGACTCATCAGTCGCGAAACGGCATCGGGTTCAATCAAACTGGCATATTCATCCCCAGTCACCAGTGGTCAGATCGTATTGGGTAAATATCTTGCAGCCATCGGATTTGGTTGCTGTCTGATGCTTGTCCCGATAGCCAGTGCTATTTATGGCAGTTTGGTAATCCCTTCTTTTGATTGGGCTCCTGTACTAGTCGCCCTTTTAGGACTCTATTTATTAATATGTGCCTATTGCGCTATCGGACTCTTTATGTCCTCACTCACGACTTATCAAGTAGTAGCAGCAGTTGGGACACTTATTGTATTAGCCATACTGAATTTTGTAGGAAATATCGGCCAGGAATACGATTTTATACGCGAACTGACTTATTGGCTGTCAATAAACGGAAGAACAATTGATATGCTGAATGGAGTAATCCGGAGTGAAGATGTGATTTATTTCGTGGTCGTAGTAACCCTTTTCCTGACATTTACCACTTTCAAACTTACATCCGACCGGCGAACTATCAGTCGTTTCCGGCAAGCAACCAGCTATCTGGGATTTTTTGTCGCAGCAATGGCAATTGGCTATTTCACTTCACGTCCGGGAATGATCAAGGTATGGGATACAACACGCACAAAACTAAACTCACTTACCGAAAATAGCCAACACGTATTAGCAAAATTGACAGGACCGGTAACTATTACCAATTATGTTAACCTACTTGATAACAAATCATATCGCTACCTCCCTATCATGAAGAAAGCGAATGAAACAATCTTCGAACCTTATTGTCTCGCTAAACCGGACCTGCAAGTGAAATATGTCTATTATTATGATTTCGCACCCAACGGCGTTGCAAATAATCCTAAGTTTCAAGGCAAAACAGTAGATGAGATGCGTGATTATATGACCATGATTTATAACTTGAATCCTCATTTATTCAAATCCCCGGAAGAAATCCGCCAAATCATCGACCTGCGTGAAGAACAAAATACATTTGTTCGCATTATGGAAACGCAAGATGGAAAACGTACCTTCATCCGTGATTTTGAAGATATGGATGCAACGCCATCCGAAGCGGAAATTACAGCAGCCATCAAAAAGATGATTTCAACTCCTCCCACTGTTGCCTTTATCAAAGGAGACGGTGAACGTGAGGTGTCCAAATCCGGTGACCGCGATTATAGCAACTTCTCCATTGAGAAATATTCTAGAGCCGCCTTAATTAATCAAGGCTTTGATGTCTGCGAGATCGACATTTCTCACGGAGACACCATTTCTTCCCTAATCAATATCGTCGTCCTTGCAGAAATGAGAACCCCGCTTACAGAAAAAGGAGAAAATCAACTGGAGGCTTACCTGGCTCGTGGAGGTAATTTATTTATTCTCACCGATACAGGCAGGCAAGAAGTTATGAATCCTTTTTTAAGCAAATTCGGTATCAAAATGGAAGAATACCAACTGGCACAATCTTCCGTTGATTTCTCTCCTAATCTGATTCTAGCCAAAGCAACCCGTGAATCGGAAAAACTGACATTCGGATTCAAAGAAGATTTTCTCCAATATGACTTACGCGTCTCTATGCCCGGATGTGTAGCCCTTACATCCTCCGACAACGATTACGGCTTCCAATATACTCCGATTCTTGAAACAAACGCCAAAGGTGTATGGATTGAAAAAGAACAAACAGATTTACAGGAATTGCCAGTAGAATGTAATGCTTCGGCAGGAGAGAAAGAACAAACCTATATCACAGCCTATGCCCTTTCACGCCAACTGAAAGATAAAGAGCAGCGTATTATCATCTCTGGTGATGCAGATTGCATAAGCAACACCGAACTGACTCTTTCACGCGAAGGATATAGATCAGGAAACTTTAATCTGATTATCGAAAGCTTCCGCTGGCTTTCCGGAGGAGAATTTCCGATCGACGTACGCCGTCCCCATTGTACCGATAACAAACTTTCGATCGGAGTGAAAGATATTGGTACAATGAAAACTATTTTCATAATCATTATACCGGCTATCCTCCTATTTATAGGAGTTGGCATCTGGTTTTTCCGCAGAAGAAATTAATAAGAGAAAAAGATGAACTTAAGACTTATACTTAGAATAGCCCGTACCGAACTAGCGGTACTCTTTTACTCACCGGTCGCATGGTTGCTACTGATTGCATTTACATGCCAGGTAGGATTCGATTTTATGAATATCCTGACGGAAATAGTAAAAATAAAAGCATTGGGCAACACGATCACTTTCAGTGTCACAGCCGGTTTTGTCCTTGGTCTCAAAGGAATATATGAAGTAATCCAGGAAACGATCTATCTGTATATTCCTTTATTAACCATGAACTTAATGAGTCGTGAATATTCATCAGGCTCTATCAAACTACTTTATTCATCACCGGTAAATAGTGTCCAAATCATTACCGGCAAGTTTGTATCAATGGTGGTATTCGCCCTGATCTTTGTCATCATCCTTGCCCTACCGACAATCGTAATGTTTATCTCCGTGCCGCATGTCGATATTACACTTATCTTGGCGGGATTGTTATCCATGTTTCTGTTGATACTGACCTATTGTTCTATCGGTCTCTTTATGACCACACTCACATCTTACCAGGTTGTGGCAGCTGTCGCCACCCTTTCCGCATTAGCATTTCTCAATTATGTGGGAGGAATTGGGCAGGAGTCCATATTCTTTAGAGAAATTACTTATTGGCTATCCATTAAAGGACGTGCCAGTGAGATGGTTGGAGGATTGATATGTAGCGATGACGTTATCTATTTCCTTGCCGTAATTTTATTATTCCTCTGGCTATCGGTCATTAAACTGAACAACGAAAAAACACGGCGTTCACTCCTTTCAAAAACAATGCGCTATGCCTTAGCTGTATGTACCATTATAGTTATCGGCTTTGTCAGTTCACGTCCGGCAATGATGGGCTTTTATGATGCTACCCGCAGCAAACAACGTACACTTTCAGAAGAAAGCCAGAAAGTAATGGAGCAATTGTCCGGTCCTATGACAATCACAACTTACGTCAATATTTTCGATAAAGAATTTGATGTCGCTTCTCCAAAAGAGCAAAAAGAGGATATGGCACGCTTCAAAATGTACACACGTTTCAAACCGGAGATAAAGATGGAGTATGTTTACTATTACTCCACACCGAAAGACAGTGCCCTTTATCGCCAATATCCGAATAAGAACATTCGTGAGATAGCTTATGAAGTTGCCAAGAAAAAGAACTTCAATCCCCAAAAGCTGAAAAGTGCCGAAGAACTGAAAGAAAAAATAGACTTGGCAAAAGAAAACTACCGATTTGTGCGTGTTGTTGAGCGTAGATCCGGTGAACAAGCCCGCCTTCGCTTGTTCGACGATATGGAATATCACCCTTCTGAAACAGAAATCTCCGCAGCATTGAAGAAAATGCTTGTTACTCCTGTGAAGGTAGGCGCCATCACAGGACATCAGGAACGTTCCACCACTAAAAAGGGAGATCAGGATTACTCACTTTTTGCCACACATGGACGCTTTCGTTATTCCATGATTAATCAAGGTTTTGATTTGGTGGAACTGAATCTGAAGGATATGAATGATATACCAAGTAATATCAATATATTACTTATCGCTGAAATGCGTTCTTCCATGAGTTCCAAAGAACAAGAAATCATAGATCGTTTTCTTGAACGCGGAGGTAATATGATGATTATGGGAGACGTCGGACGTCAGGAAGTAATGAATCCTTTACTCCGGAAAGTTGGTTTAAAACTGTTGCCGGGAATCATTGCACAACCTTCTGATGTTAATCCCGGAGACCTCGTTCTCGCGAAAGCTACCCAGATAGCCGCCGACAGTATAGGAGGCTTCTACAAACGTATGGTTGACAGGCAGACGCATAGCGCAGTCACCATGCCATCGGCTGTTGCTCTGGAAGTTGTCGATACAACAAAATTCCATCCAATAGTTTTATTACAAAGCAACGCTCAACAAACATGGATTGAGTATCAAACAAAAGATTTTGTGAATGATTCCCTTTCTTTGGACTCTCTTCAAGGTGAAAAGCTAGGAGCCTATCCCACGGCAATAGCGTTAACCCGCAAGATAAAAGGCAAAGATAAAAAACAACGGATCATTGTGTTGGGTGATGCAGACTGTTTCAGCAATGCCGAACTACAAAAAAGCTCAAGGCAGGGTATCTATTCATTCAACTTCAATATGATTCCCGGTTCATTCCGTTGGCTATGCTATAATGAATTTCCGGTATCTTCTTCCAGAGCCCCTTATCTCGACAAAGATATCAGCCTGACTCCTATGGATCTATCCACTATCAAAATTATCTATTGCTATGGCATTCCATTTATTATTGGTCTGTGTGGCATTTGGATATGCTGGAGAAGAAGAAAACGATAAAAAGAAAGAATAGAGAAACTTCCGGCAAGCAGATTTTGTGCCTGTCGGAAGTCTAATTCTTTCATAAACTCCTTCAAAACTATGCCTTCAACCGCATCACAAACCGACTCCCCTTCCCCAATTCGCTCTCTACCGTCAGCGTACCGCCATGAGCTTCCACAAAATCCTTGGAAATAGATAATCCCAAACCACTGCCTTGCACTTTCGTTCCGGGTACACGGAAATAACGGTCGAAGATACTTTTGTGATAACGCGGGTCAATGCCTTTGCCAAAGTCCTGAACATACAGTTCGATCCAGTTTTCATCCTGCCTGGCACCGATAACCACACGCCCGTTTTCTTTTGAATAACGAATAGCGTTACTTAACAGATTCGTCAACACCCAGGCAATCTTCTCACTGTCGACAAAAAGTTTACCGATTTTCTCTTCCGGATATTCCACTTCTATCTGAATATTAAACTTATCCGCTTGCACCTGATTAGCTTTAATTGCATACTCAATCAATTCAATCGGTTTGGTGATCTTTGGCATCAATTGCAGTTTTCCAGCTTCCACCTGCGTCATGTTAAGCAACTCTCCGGTGATGCTTAACAAACGTTCGCTGTTCTCCTTGATACTCTTTGAAAGCTGTTCCTGTTCATCATTCAACGCACCGACACGTTTATCTTCAAGCAGTTGGAGACTCATCATAATAGCAGCAATCGGAGTTTTCAGTTCATGAGAGATGGTTGAGATAAATGTAGTCTTGGCAGAATCCAGTTCTTTGAATTCCGTAATATTCTTTAGTAAAATAACATCACCCAATTTGCGAGGTTCATCCTTTTCAGCCTCCGTATTAATGATGGGAACATAAGATGCCTTAAAGTAACTCTCTTTATCGTCTGCATATATTTTCAACGGTTCCTTCTGTTCGCCCGGTGTCACCAGTTCACGAATCAGCCGCCGCAGCAGATCATTCTTCAAAGCCAGTTCCTCCGCCGATTGACGAATCACATTCTCCCGTTTCAAATTCAGCACATTCAGTGCTTCCTCATTGATAAACAGAATCTCACGTTCCATATTCAGACCAATCACCGGATCATCTATACTATTGACAATGGCTTCAATAAACTTCTTGGCAGAAAGGATATCCGACAAAGTACTGGCACGATATTCGGTCAAACGTTCTGCCATCCGGTTAAAACTATCCGCTACATCCCGGAACTCTTCATTATTATCCATTTGCAGACGCTTCTCATAGTTATGATTGGCTATTTCAAGAATTCCTTCTTTCAACTCCTTAACCGGCTTGCTGATAGAACGGGGCAGCCAATAAAGCAATATCAGTCCAGTCAAGATACAGATTCCCCCCGTTATGGAGATCCAGAGCAATGCACGTTCCAAAGCGGGCATAGCAGCAGGACTATCAGGTTCTGTCGCAGTCAGAGTTTGAAGATTCACTACTGAAAGTGTTACCAACAAAATAATCATTCCGGCCAGCATTCCGATGCCAAGAATCAGTTTCGTTTTAATATTCATAACGTTCATACGATTAATATTATGCAAGTATAATCAAATCGACATTAGCTTGCGACAAATTATTTAAAAACTTTCTATATCCCAGTATAGAACAAATAGCATACGGTAGCCGCAAATTAGGAGTTCCCATACACACTGTCGATATCTGTTTCTCTTTACAAACCTTGACGATGCTTCCCAAAATGTCTTTCGACTGTACCTGGACAACTTCTCCCCCAAGCTCCGCCACAAGTTTAAAATGATTCAACAAATAGCGTTGACTGGCCAA
Organism: Bacteroides luhongzhouii; assembly: GCF_009193295.2. Classification (NCBI taxonomy): domain Bacteria; kingdom Pseudomonadati; phylum Bacteroidota; class Bacteroidia; order Bacteroidales; family Bacteroidaceae; genus Bacteroides; species Bacteroides luhongzhouii. The sequence goes on from NZ_CP059973.1 coordinate 408,791, forward strand.
ATCAATTCGATCCATACTCTCTTTCGGAGTCTGAACATACAAAGCTATAAACGTAGTATTATACCGGGTTGCCAACTTTGCCGCCTTTCTGATAATCCGCCGGGGTGTTTTCTCGTGACTACTGATACAAGCCATAAACTTCTCATGCCGAAGTCCGACAGCTACTCCCATCACCACCTCATTCTCCACCTTTTTTTCTACCCGCAGCGCAACTTCCTTCAGAGCCAACTCACGCAATTGAAGAATATTCTCGGTTCTGAAAAAATTATCCAATGCTGTCTGAATCTTTTCCGGACGATAGATCTTCCCCGCTTTCAAACGAGCAATCAGTTCCTCTGCCGTCAAGTCAATATTCACCACCTCATCCGCCTCCTGAAGTACGCTGTCGGGCACTCGTTCTTTCACTTCAATGCCCGTGATCTCCTGCACTTCTTCATTCACGCTTTCGATGTGCTGAATATTGATTGCCGAAATCACATTGATCCCCTCATCCAGCAAAGTTATCACATCTTGCCAACGTTTCTCATTCATACTGCCTTCTACATTGGTATGCGCCAGTTCGTCCACAATTACTATTTCCGGATGGATACGGATAATCGCATCCACATCCATTTCTTCCAATTCTTTCCCCTTATAGAAGATTTTGCGGCGCGGAATGACAGGGAGTCCTTGCAGTAACGCTTCCGTCCCGGCACGTCCATGAGTTTCGATATAGCCGATTTGTACGTCCACACCGTTCTCCAGCAGTTCATGTGCCTCCTGAAGCATACGATATGACTTTCCCACACCGGCTATCATACCGATATAAACCTTAAATTTACCCCGGTGGGATCTCTTTATCAGATCCAAAAAATACTGTACACTTTGTTCTCTATCATCCATTATGTCAATCTGTTTTTTTAAACATCCTAACCCGTAGCAATCGTCACGATCACCACGGGTTCACAAAAATTCATGAGTTTATTTTATGGCCTTAAAGTTACGCCAAATACTAGATGGGCATCCTCCAAACGCGGATTCCATATAGCCTGCACAAATATAGGCAATGAAAACTTATCATTAAACTTTATAGCTTTCGTTGCTTTCAAAGCAAGGTTCGTCACTGCAAAACCATTCACATCATACTGCGGAGTTTCATAAGGAACCACTCCACAGGTAGCATTCAAGTCTACCCCTTCTACGTTGAACGGATAATTCAGTTCTACGTAAGAAGAATATGCCTGTTTTTCTTCCCCCTTGTCAGTCATCTTTCTGTCGGCACCGGCAAACATGGTATACCATGCGATGGACAATGGGAATTTCTCAATAGGAAGCGTATAAGCTAATCCTGCTTCAAAATGATGTCCGGTGTCGCCACTCTTAAAATGGAAATAATCATTTGTAAGTTCTCCATTGGCTACATCAGCTTGTCCGTTCCACCAAAGACTGGCCACTGAAAGTGTCGGTCCCGCTTCACCAAACTTATAAGCCGCAGTAAGGTCTATTTCTTTATTACTTTCACTCAAACTGGTTGATCCCCATGCAGTAAGCGAGAAATTTCCTATGCTAAATCCCAAAGTCGGTTGAAAAGAAGCGGCACCACCTTGATAAATACCGCGCCATACATACGAACTTACCAAATCACCTTGTATGGTAAACTCTTGCGCTTGTGCATCGTTAGTTCCCAACATACATACGGCTGCTACAGCCATTGTTCCTAAAATACTCTTTTTACTAAAAAAACTTTTCATACTTTTTATCTTATTCTATTTTATGTTCCTGTAAAAAAGCAGCGCCCCATCCAACCCTGTTAATTTGAACCGCTAGCATAACCCAAACGATTCGGACAGGAACGCTGCTCCTGATCTTCATTTACTTATTACTTTCTTCAAGAGCTATATTCAATTTCAGCACGTTCACCTTTTCTGTTCCCAAAAATCCCAGGAACGGTTTTTCTATGCTTTTATCAACAATCGCTCTTACTTGTTCTTCTGTTAATCCGCGTGCTTGCGCCACTCTCTTCACTTGTACGTACGCACATCGGGGAGTAATATCAGGATCCAGTCCCGAAGCACTGGCTGTAACCATTTCGGCAGGCACATCCGCACGGTCTAAATAAGGATGATGCACAAGGAAAGTATCGATACGCGCTTTCACTTCATCCAGATATTCCTGATTCGTAGGCCCTTTATTACTACCTGCGGAACTCGTAGCATCATATCCGTCTCCGGCAGAAGATGGACGTCCCCAGAAATAAATATCTTTTGTAAACATCTGACCCACATTGGCTGCTCCCACTACTTTCCCATCCAGCGTAGCTACCTCAGCATTTCCCTTATTAGGACCTGCAACCTGTGCAAACAGCCACAAGATAAGGATATAGAATACGGAGAAAAAGACACAAAAAGCAAGCGTTATTTTTAATGACTTCAATAAAGTTTTCATTGCTATTGTTTTTTTAATTAAAAGAATAAACCTACCAATAAATCTATCAACTTGATTCCCACGAAAGGAACAATCACACCACCCAAACCATAGATCAACAGATTACGGCGAAGCAAGGCACTTGCACCTATCGGTTTGTATTGCACACCACGCAAAGCCAGCGGAATCAGAATCGGAATAATAATCGCATTAAAAATAACCGCTGAAAGAATGGCGCTTTCAGGACTATGCAGGTGCATGATATTCAAAGCTGCCAGTTCAGGAATAGCAACCATAAACAAGGCTGGAACGATCGCAAAATACTTCGCTACGTCATTGGCGATAGAGAAAGTGGTCAGTGTACCACGTGTCATCAACAATTGTTTACCGATTTCCACGATCTCGATCAGTTTTGTCGGATCGTTATCCAGATCGACCATATTACCAGCTTCCTTTGCAGCCTGTGTACCGCTATTCATGGCTACACCTACATTGGCTTGCGCCAGAGCAGGGGCATCGTTCGTTCCGTCTCCCATCATTGCAACCAATTTACCGGCCTGCTGCTCCTTCTTGATATATTCCATCTTATCTTCCGGTTTAGCTTCAGCGATAAAATCATCCACACCGGCTTTTTCGGCAATATATTTTGCAGTTAACGGGTTATCTCCTGTCACCATGACCGTCTTCACTCCCATCTTACGCAGACGTTCGAAACGTTCCTGAATACCCGGTTTGATAATATCCTGCAACTCAATGACACCGGTCACTTTCTTGTTTACACATACTACCAACGGCGTACCACCATTGCTGGAGATAGAAGAGATGATCTCTTCCACTTCTTTCGGAAATTCATTTCCTTCTCCTTCCACCATCTTACGGATAGCGTCGAAAGCACCTTTACGAATCTGTGTTCCATCTGCCAGGTCTACTCCCGAACATTTGGTTTCAGCCGTAAATTTAATCATACGTGCTCCTGTTGTATTCAGGTTACGCATACGGATGCCCGACTCACGTCCCAGTTCTACGATAGACTTACCTTCCGGTGTTTCATCGGACAAGGAAGACAACAGACAAGTCTCCACAAAATCATGCAAATTAACACCCGGAGCCGTATGGAAATGAGTTGCCTTACGGTTACCGATTGTGATAGTACCTGTTTTATCCAGCAACAACGTATCAATATCACCGGCAGTCTCTACTGCTTTACCGGATTTAGTAATCACGTTGGCACGAAGCGCGCGGTCCATACCGGCAATACCGATGGCAGAGAGAAGTCCACCGATAGTTGTCGGAATCAGACACACAAACAAAGAAATAAGTGAAGCAATGGTGATGACCGTATTACTATAGTCGGCAAACGGTTTCAAGGTAACACACACTATGACGAAAACAAGCGTAAAACCTGCCAACAGAATAGTCAACGCAATCTCATTCGGGGTTTTCTGGCGGGAAGCACCTTCCACCAGTGCAATCATCTTATCGAGAAAACTTTCTCCCGGTTGAGTAGTCACCATTACTTTTATATGATCGGACAATACCTTCGTACCACCCGTTACAGAACTCTTGTCGCCACCTGCCTCACGAATAACCGGGGCAGACTCGCCGGTGATAGCACTTTCATCAATAGAAGCCAAGCCTTCAATAATCTCACCATCGGAAGGAATCACGTCTCCGGCCTCACAAACAAACACATCTCCTTTCTTCAACTGTGAAGAACTGACGATAACGATTTTATTACCTTCCACCTTCTTTGCCGGTGTCTCTTCACGAGTCTTACGCAAGCTGTCGGCCTGTGCTTTACCACGTGCTTCGGCAATAGCTTCAGCAAAATTGGCAAACAACAAGGTTACAAACAGAATGATAAACACGGCAATATTGTAAGCAAACGAACCTTGTGAAGAGTTTACAATGGAGTAGAGCGTTACAAGCAGCATGACCACTGTAGCCACTTCTACTGTAAACATAATCGGGTTCTTTATCATCATCCGCGGGTTCAGTTTCACGAATGCCTGTTTCAAACTTTCTATAACTTGCTCCTTTGGAAACAAAGAAGCTGATTTATTATCTTTCATATCTTCTCTAATTCAGTATTACAAACTTAAATGTTCAGCAATTGTGCTCAATGCATGTACCGGGAAGAATGACAGCGCAGCAATAATGAAGATAACCACAAATGTCATTACTCCGAAAGTCAATGTATCGGTCTTCAATGTGCCGGCACTTTCCGGAATGAATTTCTTCTGTGCCAATAACCCGGCAATGGCAACCTGTCCGATGATAGGAATAAAACGGCTCAAAATCAGAACGATACCGCACGTGTAATTCCAGAAATAAGTATTATCTCCCAAACCTTCAAAACCGGAACCGTTATTGGCAGCACAAGAAGTGTACTCGTAAAGTTGCTCACTTAAACCGTGGAATCCCAAATTGTTCAACCATCCACCTTCACTTTCCACAAAATCAGGATGGTACACATAAATATAACTTGAGAGTGCCGTAAATACCAAAATTACAAACGGATGAAGCAGAGCTACAATCGTAGCGATTTTCATTTCGCGGGCTTCCACTTTCTTGCCGAGGAATTCCGGCGTACGTCCTACCATCAAACCGCTGATAAACACTGTAATGATAATAAATGTATAGTAATTCATCCATCCTACACCTACACCGCCGAACCAGGTGTTAATCTGCATATTCAGCATCTCCATCATTCCGGACAGCGGCATAGTAGAATCATGCATACCGTTCACAGAACCATTAGAGGTTACAGTAGTTACAATACTCCATAATGCCGTTGCTCCGGCTCCCAAACGAACTTCTTTACCTTCCATCGCACCATTATCCTGCACAATTCCCAGTTCATCAATGCGTGGATTACCGCCCATTTCCTGACTGACATTAATACATACGCCTACCAGAAAAGCGAAAAGCATTACTCCGAATATACTGTAAGCCAACTTCTTTCTGCGGGTATAGAATCCCAGCGCAAATACCATTGCCATCGGGATAATCAAGATAGACCAACATTCTACCATATTAGTAAGATAAGTCGGATTCTCCAACGGATGAGAAGAGTTTACACCAAAGTAACCACCACCATTCGTACCTAATTGCTTGATAGGAACAATTGCAGCCGTAGGACCTTGAGAAACCATTTGTTCTTGGCCTTCCATCGTAGTCACTTTCATCTTACCGTCAAATCCCATCGGAGTTCCCTGGAGAATCAGAATAAAACCTACAATCAGAGAAAGAGGCAATAAAATACGTGTACAGCTTATTACCAGAAATTGCCAGAAGTTACCAATCGTTTTGGTTGTTTTTGCGGCAATACTCTTCATGATACCTGCCATAGCAGCCATACCTGTTGCGGCAGTAATAAACTGGAAGAGCATGATAACAAACAGTTGTGTAAAATAGGTCAAACCACTTTCACCGCTATAATGCTGTAAGTTACAGTTAACCATGAAACTGATACAGGTATTGAATGCCTGATCCGGTGTTTGAGGTCCGTTTCCATCCGGATTCAGAGGCAACCACCCTTGTGAAACCAAAAGTACCATTCCCCAGAAAAACCAAAAAGCATTCAATATTAACAATGCTTTCAAGAACTGTTTCCAGTTCATTTCTTCATTAGGGTCAATTCCACATACTTTATAAATAGCTCTTTCAATAGGAGCCATAAAATCGGACCAGGTCTTTTCTCCTCTGTAGACCTTGGCGATGTATTTTCCCAGTGGATAAGCCAGAATCACCATCAAGGCTATCTGAACAACCACGCCTAAAATTTCTGTATTCATATACTTTTTACCTTAAACTGTGTGTGTTACTTTAAAACTTTTCGGGTTTGACGAGCACGTACATCAAATAACCGAAGATCACAATACCTAATACGAATAATGCTGTGTACATAATCAATTCTCCTTTTTCTTTAAATATTCTCAAACCAGTCTACACATTTCCAAAATAGCCAGAAACAAGCGAAACCGCTTAACAGGCAGAAAATAAATGATAATGTTATTCCCATGTTTTTACCTTTTAAATGATTACTATTATTTTTTTACTTACCACCTTTCATGCCAAATGCGTGCCACAAAAAGCGGATAACAGATAATAAGCTAATATTCAAGAATATACGTATCACAAGGAACTTTCTATCCATCCAACATACCCTTCCATTTTGAAAAAAGGATTCTATTTTGACTCACTCTGCACCCGGCAGAAGCTACAAATTCTACAAAGAAATAAAGTGATTGAAATTAAACCGCCGGGAAGCTGTAGGAGAGGTCCGCAATTGGGATTATCGTTTTTGTTGCCTTCGGGATGCTTCCATGTCCATCGAAACCATGTTTCAGATCGGACACACGGGGGCAGCTAAACGTTTTATGAAATTTATCCAATCCACATTCGTTTCCAAACATGATTATCAAATTATATATGGCATCCGGGCCGAGAAGAAAAGAAAAGAAAAGAAAAGAAAAGAGAAGAGAAGAGAAGAGGTTATCTTCTCTTCTGGTTTAAACACAGAAAGCCCCTTGATTCCTGGTTGAATCAAGGGGCTTCTTAAAAACGGCGGCTACCTACTCTCCCACTGTTACGCAGTACCATCGGCGTGACGAGGCTTAACTTCTCTGTTCGGAATGGGAAGAGGTGGAACCCTCGTGCTATAACCACCTGAATAAGGTTATGACATGATGAAAAGTAAAATCGAAAGTATTACTATTATGTTTCTGTTTGCTGTTTCCAGTTTCCGTATCAGTAATCCGCTAAACGTATATACCCAACCGGTACATATTTGAAAGAAAGTGAACGGGCAATTAGTAATGCTCGGCTTTGATGTTACCACCTTTACACCTGCATCCTATCAACGTCATCGTCTTTGACGACCCTAAGAAATCTAATCTTGTGGCTGGCTTCGTACTTAGATGCTTTCAGCACTTATCCAATCCCGACTTAGATACCCAGCAATGCACCTGGCGGCACAACTGGTAAACCAGCGGTCAGTCCAACACGGTCCTCTCGTACTAGTGTCAGAGCCACGCAAATTTCATACGCCCACGATAGATAGAGACCGAACTGTCTCACGACGTTCTGAACCCAGCTCGCGTGCCACTTTAATGGGCGAACAGCCCAACCCTTGGGACCTTCTCCAGCCCCAGGATGTGACGAGCCGACATCGAGGTGCCAAACCCCTCCGTCGATATGAGCTCTTGGGAGGGATCAGCCTGTTATCCCCGGAGTACCTTTTATCCTTTGAGCGATGTCCCTTCCATACGGAAACACCGGATCACTATGCTCTAGTTTCCTACCTGATCGACTTGTCTGTCTCCCAGTCAAGCGCCCTTATGCCATTACACTCTACGGACGGTTACCAATCGTCCTGAGGGCACCTTTAGAAGCTCCGTTACACTTTTTGGAGGGCGACCACCCCAGTCAAACTACCCACCAAACAGTGTCCCCGCAACCACGGGTTAGAACTCAAATAATCAAAGGGCCGTATTTCAACAGCGACTCCACAAATACTGGCGTACCTGCTTCGAAGTCTCCGGCCTATCCTACACATCAATTACCCAAATTCAATGTTAAGCTATAGTAAAGGTTCACGGGGTCTTTTCGTCCCATCGCGGGTAATCGGCATCTTCACCGATACTACAATTTCACTGAGCTCACGGTTGAGACAGTGTCCAGATCATTACACCATTCGTGCAGGTCGGAACTTACCCGACAAGGAATTTCGCTACCTTAGGACCGTTATAGTTACGGCCGCCGTTTACTGGGGCTTCAATTCAATGCTTCTCTTGCGATGACATCTCCTCTTAACCTTCCAGCACCGGGCAGGTGTCAGGCTGTATACGTAATCTTTCAATTTAGCACAGCCCTGTGTTTTTGTTAAACAGTTGCCTGGACCTATTCTCTGCGCCCAACTCTCGTTGGGACCCTTTATCCCGAAGTTACAGGGTCAATTTGCCTAGTTCCTTAACCGTGAATCACTCAAGCGCCTTAGTATATTCAACCCGACTACGTGTGTCCGTTTGCGGTACGGGTACCTTAAAGATTAAGTTTAGCGGATTTTCTTGGGAGTATGCTTACACGCACTATTACCGTTTCCCGAAGGAATTGGTATACTATCAGGTTCGACTCTCTTTGTGGATTTGCCTGCAAAGATCAACATCTACACCCTTCAACGGACTATTCCGTCAGTCCGCGGCGTTGTCACGACTCCGTCTCCACGTCACTCCTTAAGGTAGTACAGGAATATTAACCTGTTCTGCCATCGGCCTCACCGTTCGGCTGAGCCTTAGGACCCGACTAACCCTGATCCGATTAGCGTTGATCAGGAAACCTTAGTCTTTCGGCGAGGGGGTTTCTCACCCCCTTTATCGTTACTTATACCTACATTTGCTTTTCCACACGCTCCAGCAAAGCTCACGCTTCACCTTCGACGCAGAGTGGAATGCTCCCCTACCGATCATTACTGATCCCATAGCTTCGGTAAATTGCTTGATGCCCGATTATTATCCACGCCAAACTCCTCGACTAGTGAGCTGTTACGCACTCTTTAAATGAATGGCTGCTTCCAAGCCAACATCCTAGCTGTCTTAGCAATCTGACTTCGTTAGTTCAACTTAGCAATTATTTCGGGACCTTAGCTGATGGTCTGGATTCTTCTCCTTTAGGACATGGACCTTAGCACCCATGCCCTCACTCCTGGGATCGAACTACTGCGCATTCGGAGTTTATCAAGACTTGATAGGCGGTGAAGCCCTCGCATCTTATCAGTCGCTCTACCTCACAGTAGTAATTCCCAAGGCTGCACCTAAATGCATTTCGGGGAGTACGAGCTATCTCCAAGTTTGATTAGCCTTTCACCCCCACCCTCAGTTCATCCGGAAGCTTTTCAACGCTTATCGGTTCGGTCCTCCAGTTAGTGTTACCTAACCTTCAACCTGACCAAGGGTAGATCACTTGGTTTCGCGTCTACTCCTTCCGACTAGTCGCCCTGTTCAGACTCGCTTTCGCTTCGGCTACACATTTTGAAATGCTTAACCTTGCCGGAAAAAGTAACTCGTAGGTTCATTATGCAAAAGGCACGCCGTCACTTCTTACGAAGCTCCGACCGCTTGTAGGCGCACGGTTTCAGGGACTATTTCACTCTTCTATTCGAAGTGCTTTTCACCTTTCCTTCACAGTACTGGTTCGCTATCGGTCTCTCGGGAGTATTTAGCCTTACCGGATGGTCCCGGCAGATTCACGCAAGATTCCTCGTGTCCCGCGCTACTCAGGATACCACTACGCTTCGTTTAGCTTCGAATACCGGACTATCACCGTCTATGGTTTCATTTTCCAAAGAATTCTTCTCACTAAATGTCTTGCGATATCGTGGTCCTACAACCCCAATATTGCCGTAACAACATTGGTTTGGGCTAATCCCCGTTCGCTCGCCACTACTAGGGGAATCATTATTATTTTCTTTTCCTGCAGGTACTAAGATGTTTCAGTTCCCTGCGTTAGCCTCTTGCTATGCAAGATGTCATTCCTTCAGAATGACGGGTTGTCCCATTCGGAAATCTTCGGATCAAAGGTTATTTGCACCTACCCGAAGCTTATCGCAGCTTATCACGTCCTTCATCGCCTCCGAGAGCCAAGGCATCCGCCATGCGCCCTTGCTTACTTTCTTTCAAACGTTTTATTCTTGTATTGGTACTGACGTTGGAATTGCTCCCAGCTATCAATATTGCATACTCGAACACGTACGGTTTGATATATACTTTTAGCTCTTACTTTTAATTTTACTTTTTGTACATCATGTCAAAGATCGTTTTCTCTTTTCAGAGAGAGTGGAGAATAACGGATTCGAACCGTTGACCCTCTGCGTGCAAGGCAGATGCTCTAGCCAGCTGAGCTAATCCCCCAAGAGGTTGTTCAAGAATATCGTTTTTTAGCTTTCAGCTTTCAGCTTTCGCTGTTCCTCATTCTTGAGCTTGGTAGTCCCAGGCAGAGTTGAACTGCCGACCTCTACATTATCAGTGTAGCGCTCTAACCAACTGAGCTATAGGACTAGTTCAACCTTGTCTACCTGTGCGTTAGACTCGGCTTCTTTTTTCTCTTGTTTATCTCTATCTATACTTCTATAGATGGTTGATCTATATATTATAAATAAACAAGTACCAGTAGTACAAAAAACAGAACCTTTAAAGTCATTATTTTTAACGATGGCCGTTTTACATTATTCATGTAGAGTTGCATCGTCTTACGACATCACTCCAGAAAGGAGGTGTTCCAGCCGCACCTTCCGGTACGGCTACCTTGTTACGACTTAGCCCCAATTACCAGTTTTACCCTAGGACGCTCCTCGCGGTTACGTACTTCAGGTACCCCCGGCTTTCATGGCTTGACGGGCGGTGTGTACAAGGCCCGGGAACGTATTCACCGCGCCATGGCTGATGCGCGATTACTAGCGAATCCAGCTTCACGAAGTCGGGTTGCAGACTTCGATCCGAACTGAGAGAGGTTTTTGGGATTAGCATCCTGTCACCAGGTAGCTGCCTTCTGTACCCCCCATTGTAACACGTGTGTAGCCCCGGACGTAAGGGCCGTGCTGATTTGACGTCATCCCCACCTTCCTCACATCTTACGACGGCAGTCTCTCTAGAGTCCTCAGCATAACCTGTTAGTAACTAAAGATAAGGGTTGCGCTCGTTATGGCACTTAAGCCGACACCTCACGGCACGAGCTGACGACAACCATGCAGCACCTTCACACCTGCCTTGCGGCTATACTGTTTCCAATATATTCAGGTGCAATTTAAGCCCGGGTAAGGTTCCTCGCGTATCATCGAATTAAACCACATGTTCCTCCGCTTGTGCGGGCCCCCGTCAATTCCTTTGAGTTTCACCGTTGCCGGCGTACTCCCCAGGTGGAATACTTAATGCTTTCGCTTGGCCGCTTGCTGTATATCGCAAACAGCGAGTATTCATCGTTTACTGTGTGGACTACCAGGGTATCTAATCCTGTTTGATACCCACACTTTCGAGCCTCAGTGTCAGTTGCAGTCTAGTGAGCTGCCTTCGCAATCGGAGTTCTTCGTGATATCTAAGCATTTCACCGCTACACCACGAATTCCGCCCACCTCTACTGTACTCAAGACTGCCAGTTTCAACTGCAATTTTACGGTTGAGCCGCAAACTTTCACAACTGACTTAACAATCCACCTACGCTCCCTTTAAACCCAATAAATCCGGATAACGCTCGGATCCTCCGTATTACCGCGGCTGCTGGCACGGAGTTAGCCGATCCTTATTCATATGGTACATACAAAATTCCACACGTGGAATACTTTATTCCCATATAAAAGAAGTTTACAACCCATAGGGCAGTCATCCTTCACGCTACTTGGCTGGTTCAGACTCTCGTCCATTGACCAATATTCCTCACTGCTGCCTCCCGTAGGAGTTTGGACCGTGTCTCAGTTCCAATGTGGGGGACCTTCCTCTCAGAACCCCTATCCATCGTAGTCTTGGTGGGCCGTTACCCCGCCAACAAACTAATGGAACGCATCCCCATCGATAACCGAAATTCTTTAATATCAATCTCATGCGGGACTGATATGCCATCGGATATTAATCTTTCTTTCGAAAGGCTATCCCCGAGTTATCGGCAGGTTGGATACGTGTTACTCACCCGTGCGCCGGTCGCCATCTTTAGTTTGCAAGCAAACTAAAATGCTGCCCCTCGACTTGCATGTGTTAAGCCTGTAGCTAGCGTTCATCCTGAGCCAGGATCAAACTCTTCATTGTAAAAGTATCTTGTCATCCGTTAAGATGATTTTTTGCTCTGTTCAGGACGCCGTAATTTTATTGACCTTATTTCAAATACCTGACATCCTAAATCGTATCGCTACAATCTCGGACAAGTATTGACGGTTCTATTTTTTACTTGTACTACTTGTATTGTTTATCAATATTTCAAAGAACTTGCTGCTTTCGTTTCAAAAGCGGGCGCAAAGGTAAAGACTTTATTTTTAACCACCAAACTTTTTCGGAAGTTTTTTTTCCAACCTTTCTCTTTACTCATTTCTCAGGCTCTCTATGCGAAAGGGAAAGAATGTATAAAAGAAAGGCTCCGGCCTTTTTCTTTGCGAATCGGAGTGCAAAGATAAGAACTTTATTTATTATCCTCCAAAACTTTTCGGAAGTTTTTTTGTTCTTTTCTTCAGGACCAATCACGCCTTTTCAACAAGTCAATTCCGCAAGGCTTTCTTCTCTTGGAAAGCGGGTGCAAAAGTACGCCCTTTTCGTATACCGTCCAAATATATTAAACTCTTTTTTCGAACTTTTTTTGAAGGAATTCCCTAAAGTGCTGATCCATAACGATGTTGTAGAACATATTTTTTAAGAACGAGTGGCTCGTGGTCGGAAACGATAAGGGAAATACACATTATTATATCACACGCGGGCGCATACGGGCGCACAACGGGAAAGTTATCCGCATGAAGAGCTGTCCGATGAAAAAAAAGAGGAAAGAGGGCAATGACTGGTTCCGCTTATTGCAAAAGGGAGACTAAAAGGATGAATTCACGGGGAAGGCCAAAAGGAAAATGAAAAGCGATTGTAGCAAAAAAATGCGCGGCCTGAAAACGATTTTATATTTTCATTTCTCATATTCTCATAGATTGTAGGGTAATTGGTTGTAAATCACTGGAATAGTACTATGAGAAATAAAACATAAAATGGTATTTCTCATAGCATTACCGGAGTTTTATGCTAGAAATGGCGCATTTCTCATTCCTTTTAAAGGTATTTCTCATAGTATTTTGGCTATTTATCCTATAAATTCTCAAGCTAGGTCCTAAACTAAAGACCAAGCTGAATACCAGACTAGACACTGCTTTACAAGATATTATCAGTGCTTATTGAAAGTATATAGAGTAGACATCCGCATATTTTCCTATCTGCATCTGTATCGTTCCACTACAGTGAACAGATCATTGCACTAGAGTAGAAAGAACCGTCTACTCGAGTGAAAAGATCTGTTCACTCGAGTGCAATGATACAGATAGTAGTAGGAAAAAATAGCAATGATTAAGGAAAAGCATAAAGATATAAGGTACATGATACACAGGAAAGCAATAAACAATAGGAAGTTGCTTAATAAACGACATAAAGAAAGGAATAATCGTAAAGTCCGAAGAGAGTCCGGGAAAAGATACAGACATAATGCATGAGAAAGGAGCAAAATAGATAAAAGGAGTATGAGAATAAGATAAGAAACGATTTAAAACCTATGAGAAATGCATCATTTTTAAGGATAAATGATAGAAACAGTATGAGAAATACCATTTTATACTTTATTTCTCATTGTGTTATATTGCTGTTTTACAGGAGATTATTGTATCATTTATGAGAATATGAGAAATGAAAATGAAAAATCGTTTGCAGAGAAAAGTGCGTAAGTAACCTGAATTCGTCTTTTGGAAAGAGCAAAAAAAGAAAAAGATAAATCCAGAAATCCGGTCGAATCCATATATCGTATGCCCACCGAGCAAAATTCCTTTTCAGTTGTTATTCATGCATAAACATATTCTATACAATAAAAATAATATCATGGAGAAAAATATTTTTCAGTTAGATAATGAGCAGCTCAAAGAGATTGCTCGCTCATTTAAAGCAAAAGTAGAAGAAGGTTTGAACACTGAAAATGCAGAGATACAATGCATTCCCACTTTCATCACTCCGAAAGCAAGTGGTATCAATGGCAAATCATTAGTACTCGACTTAGGAGGAACAAATTACCGGGTAGCAATTGTTGACTTTAGTAAAACTCCTCCCGCCATTCATCCTAACAATGGTTGGAAAAAAGACATGTCGATTATGAAAACTCCCGGTTATACCCGAGAGGAGTTGTTCAAAGAAATGGCAGATATGATAACCGGAATAAAACGGGAAAAAGAGATGCCAATTGGATATTGTTTTTCTTATCCGACAGCGTCCGTCCCAGACGGAGATGCCAAACTGCTGCGTTGGACCAAAGGAGTTGACATAAAAGAGATGATCGGAGCAGTTGTTGGAAAACCTTTGCTCGATTATCTGAATGAAAGAAATAAAATCAAGTTTACGAATATAAAAGTGCTCAATGACACTGTTGCCAGTTTATTTGCCGGACTTACCGACAGTAGTTACGATGCGTATATAGGTCTGATTGTAGGAACAGGCACCAATATGGCTACTTTTATTCCGGCTGACAAAATAAAAAAATTAAATCCGTCGCATAAAGTAGATGGATTGATTCCCGTTAATCTGGAATCCGGGAATTTTCATCCGCCGTTCCTCACTGCAGTAGACAATACAGTGGATGGAATCTCCGGAAATCCGGGAAAACAACGCTTCGAGAAAGCTGTATCCGGAATGTATCTGGGAGATATTCTAAAAGCCACTTTCCCATTAGAGGAGTTCGAAGAAAAGTTTGACGCACAAAAGCTTACCTCTATTATGAACTATCCCGATATTTATAAAGAGGTGTATGTAGAAGTGGCACAGTGGATATATAGTAGATCAGCACAGCTAGTTGCGGCTTCACTGACAGGGCTTATCATGTTGCTGAAATCATACAACAAGGATATACGGAAAATTTGCCTGGTTGCCGAAGGCAGCCTTTTCTGGAGTAAAAACAGAAAAGACAAAAACTATAACATGATTGTCATGGAAAAATTACGAGAGCTTTTCAATTTATTCGGCTTAGAAGATGTAGAAGTCGATATCAAAAGCATGAATAATGCCAATTTGATAGGGACAGGCATCGCGGCTTTATCCTGATACCTCCCGCCCATCCTATCATCGTCATTGCAGAGTGATCCTCCCATCGAGTTGTTTATAAAAATTCGACAGGAATGTGTGAAAACTCTCTTTTTAATGTAATAATCCTTATACATGCTCTTATTCAAATAACGGTATGAGAAGCAAGTTGTATATGGTTAGCCCTTGGACTGTACCTAATGGTATATGCCTTGGGCAAAAGAAAGTGGATGAAAAGTCTAACGAGATAAAAGCTATTCCCGAACTTATCAAACAGTCTGATATTGAGAGCAGTAAATCTTCAATAGGCAGAGCAACAACATCATATTACACTTTTCACAATAACAGAAAGACTTTTATTGATAGCCAACAGCAAAAAATGACATTAATACATTGATAATCATTTTTTTTCATATCTTTGTTTGTCAGGAATCAATAAAACATGATTTCTCTACTTATTTTAATCAGAAAAGACACAGGCCTCATCGCTACCCTCTCGCCATTTATTTTTCTACTTTCTGTTTTTCCTTATTCTAAAAATTACAAATTATGCGCAAACAAAAATGTATTTCATTTCCTGCTATACTATTATTGATAGTTGTTTGTAGCCTAACATCCTGCAAGCCAAAAGGTTCCAAAGCCATGCTTGCTGAAAATGCCGCAGTAAAGGTGTATGTAGCACCAGGTAAGTACGACGAATTTTATAATTTTGTCTCTGGTGGTTTCAGCGGCCAGTTGGCTGTATATGGCCTTCCGTCGGGGAGATTGCTTAAAGTGATTCCGGTCTTCACTGCTAATGGTGAAAACGGATACGGATATGATGAAGGTACCAAGGCTATGCTGAACACATCACACGGTTGGCTGCCGTGGGGAGACTCCCATCATACAGATGCCTCACGTACCAACGGAATGTATGACGGGCGCTGGGTTTTCATCAATGAAAATAATACGCCACGAGTGGCAAGAATTGACCTGAAAACATTCCGCACTGTAGAGATCATAGAGTTACCGAACAGTGCAGGCAACCATTCTTCACCCTTCTCTACCGCCAATACCGAATATATGGTCGCCGGTACCCGTTTCAGCGTCCCGGGAGATTACGATAATACGGATGTGCCTATTAGTTCATATAAGAAGAATTTCAAAGGGCACTTAAGCTTCATCAAAGTCGATCCGCAGACGGGGAGAATGAACATCGCTTTCCAAATTGTCACTCCGGGATTGAACTTCGACTTGAGCCGTTCAGGTCAAGGCAAGAGCTCGGACTGGTCGTTTTTCTCCTGCTACAATAGTGAGCAGGCACATACCAACCTCGAAGTAAATGCCTCACAAAATGACAAGGACTTTCTACTGGCCATAAACTGGAAAAAAGCCGAAGAACTAGCAAACACAGGAGCAGGAAAGAAGCAACCTTGCCATTATGCACACAATGTACTTGATGAATCGACCATGACAGCTACATCGGACATGATGAAAGAGGTGCTTGTGCTTGATGCTAAAGAATACCCGGATTTATGCTATCTCATTCCTTGTCCCAAATCACCTCATGGCGTCGATGTTGATCCCACCGGAGAGTATATCATTGCAAGCGGGAAACTTGCGACGAACATTCCCGTGTTCAGCTACGAAAAAATGCTGAAAGCAATAAAAGACAAACAGTTCGACGGCAAGTTCGGCGGCATCAACATACTGAAATACGAGGCTGTGTCTTATGGGGAAGTGCAAGAACCCGGCTTGGGCCCATTGCATACAGAGTTCGATGCAGACGGAAACGCCTATACAAGTTTCTTCATATCATCCGAAATCGTAAAATGGAACATCAAAACCCTTACAGTACTCGACAAGGTTCCTACCTATTATTCTATCGGACATCTTTCTGTAATGGGAGGTAACACTGTCAAACCCTATGGAAAATATATGGTGGCTTACAACAAAATCACCAAAGACAGGTTCCTTCCTACCGGTCCGGAACTGTGCCAAAGTGCCCAGCTGTATGATATAAGCGGCACTAAGATGAAACTACTGCTCGACTTTCCGACCATAGGAGAACCTCATTACGCAACAGCCATCCCCGCCGAGATACTAAAAGAAAAACAAATGAAATATTACAATCTCGCCGAGAATCAAAATCCTTATGCTACCAAGACAGATGCCGATGCCCGTATCGAACGTAAGAATGGAGAGGTTCATGTTTACCTCATCTCGATCCGTTCACGTATCGTTCCCGATAATATAGAAGGTATCAAAGTGGGCGACACGGTCTATTTCCATGTCACCAACATTGAGCAGGAATGGGATATTCCACATGGATTCGCAGTGAAGGGCAATGAAAATGCCCAACTGTTAGTGATGCCGGGTGAAACACAAACACTAAAATGGACTCCTAAAACAACAGGCATTTATCCATTCTATTGTACAGATTTCTGCAGCGCCCTCCATCAGGAAATGCAGGGATATGTACGCGTATCTCCGGCAGACAGTAATGTAAAACTAGTATGCAGTTTCGACGATAAACCTCTTAAAACAATCGTAAAATGATAAACTCTTCTGCACTAAACTTCAAAAACGAGAAGATTTCCTTGCTATCACGCATCCTGTTGGCGATAGCAGGATGCCTTCTTTTCGCCGCACTACTGTTTCCAATCTGGAAAATAGAACTTTCGGCTCCACAGTATCCCGAAGGGCTGAATTTGTATTTACATGCCGACAAGATAGCTGGTGACGTAAACAGTATCAATGACCTGAATCATTATATCGGAATGAAAGAGTTGTACACCGAAGACTTCATTGAGTTTACCGTATTACCCTATATCATTTCATTCTTCGGATTGCTCACATTGGCATGCGCCTTTATCGGCAAAAAGAAATGGGCGATTTTCACCCTGTTCCTCTTCCTCGTCTTCGGTATCGTTTCACTCTTCGATTTCTACAACTGGAACTACAACTACGGGCATGACCTTTCGCCCAAAGCCGCTATCCAAGTGCCGGGCATGGCCTATCAACCACCCATCATCGGATATAAACAACTGCTCAACTTCGGCGTATATTCCATCCCTGCACTGGGAGGTATACTAATGATTCTGTCGGGAGTGCTTATGGCCTTCGTAACGATAAAAGAGTGCAAGATATATAAACTGTTTTCAAAGAAAGCCAATGTTGCGGCACTGGTTGCAGGAATGGTATTCATCACCATGTCCTGCACAGGCAAAGTGGAACCACGCCCCATAAATATGAATAAAGATACGTGCGCCGGTTGCAAAATGACCATTACCGACTTGAAATTCGCAACCGAATTCATTACCGACAAAGGGAAGATTTATGTATTCGACGATTTATCTTGCATGATACATTATCTCACGAAACATTCGGATATAAAAGCAAAAGCCCTGTTCGTACCTGATTATCTGTTATCTAACGAACTGTTGAAACTTCAAACTGCTTTTTTTGTAAAAGGAGATGGAGTCCGAAGCCCTATGGGCGGCAATATAGCCGCATTCAAAACACAGGATGCAGCCGAAATGTATGCAAAAGAATTTCATTCGGAAGTGATGTCATGGACAGATTTAGACTTGCCTGCTGGTGTGCAATAATTCTTTTGTCCGCTGCGACATCCCATGCCCGGGTCATCAGAGTGGGTGCTGCCTATAATTTCAAGACTATAGGCAGTGCTATCATACAGGCTCATCCGGGTGATACTGTCGAAGTGTGGGGCGGGGTATACAATGAAAATGTAATCATTGACAAGTCTATTCAATTGAGAGGAATTCATTCTCCTTCGGTCAATGCACGCAATAAGGGAAACGTAATGCTGATCCAAGCGGATAATGTAATCGTTGAGGGCTTCCGGCTGGAAAATTCCGGTCGGTCATCGTTGCATGAATATTGTGGAATCAGAGCAGTAAACTGTAACGGAACGGTGATTAGAAACAATGTATGCCTGAACAACTCGATCGGGATCAATTTGCAGAAGTGTACCCGTGGCATAATTTCCGGAAATAAAGTGACAACGAATATCAACTATCTGCCCGTACTAGGCAATGCCATTCATTGCTGGAGTTGCGATACGCTGGCCATCATTCAAAATCAGGTGAGCAATCATCGGGACGGAATCTATCTGGAATTTGTTTCCGCCTCACAGATCAACAGGAATGTGGTACACGATTGTATGCGTTATGGCTTGCATTTCATGTTCTCGCATTATGACGAATATCATTATAACACTTTCCGCCGTAACGGCGCAGGGGTAGCAGTGATGTATTCGCATCAGGTGAATATGACATTCAACCTGTTCGAACTGAATGTGAGTGACATTTCCTACGGATTATTATTGAAGGATATTTATGACGGTATGATTGCACACAATACATTTCTGGAAAACAGTGTGGCAATCTATATGGATGATACACACGATGTGCAAATCAGAAACAACCATTTCGAGAAAAACGGAATGGGAATACGTATGCTGGCAAGCAGCTATGAAAACTGTGTCAGCGACAACAACTTCATCAGCAACACGTATGATGTGACAACCAATAGCAGCTCGACAAACAACAATACCTTTTCGGGCAATTATTGGGATAAATACAATGGCTATGATTTGAACAAAGACGGATATGGAGACGTCCCTCACCACCCTTTGAGTCTCTTTTCCATGTTTGTGGAACACAATCCAATGGCAATGCTCTTCTTTCGCAGTATCATCGCCAACATGCTCGACTTGTCCGAGAGAATTTCTCCAACGATGACTCCCGAAAACTTTGTTGATGAAAAACCTGCAATGAGAAGAAAGTTATGATTGAATTCAAGAACATAAGCAAAAGTTTCGGACGTTTACAAGTGCTGAAAGACATCAGCCTCTGTTTTGAGGACGGTGTTTGTGTCATCTTTATCGGTCCCAACGGTTGTGGCAAAACAACTCTTATCAAATGCCTGCTCCACATGGTCATACCAAATAGCGGAACTGTATGGATAGACAACAAAAACGTAAGTTTACATCCCGACAGCAGGAATCATCTTGGTTTCATGCCGCAAATCGGCTCTTTTCCCGAACACATGACTGTGAACGAAGTGATAAAAGCTGTACAGTCTATCCGGAATTACCGGGGAGAGATAGATAAAGACATTTATGAAGCCTACGATATTCCAGCATTGGGAACGAAGAAAATGAACACCCTCTCCGGCGGTACGGTGCAAAAGGTAAGCGCAGCAATCGCTTTTATGTTTCATCCTGATATTGTGGTAATGGACGAGCCCTTCGCCGGATTGGATATACAAGCTTCCTACATTCTAAGAAAGAAAATTATCAAAGAAAGGGAACATGGAAAAACGATATTTATCACTTCACATATATTAAGCGATATAGACAGTATCATTTCACACGTAGTCTTTATGGAAAACGGTTCGGTATTGTTCAATAAATCTTTAACCCAGCTGTATGCCGAGACAGGGGAAAAGAATATCAGTGAAGCTGTGATGCAACTTATTAAATAGTTAGACAGAATGGATATGATAAAAATCTTCAAACTCATTTTCAAAGATATACTGAAGAACAAAACGACTTTAGTCTTTCTGGTTGTTTTAGCGGTGATGTCGTGGGTATCCTTCTCCATGGAGGACGATGTGAACAAAGGTCTGATTACTATCATGAATGAAATCCTGTTTATCGTTCCCCTTATGTCGATATTGTTTTCTACGATATATCTTCATAATTGCAGAGAATGTATTGTACTGTTGCTGGGACACCCTATTCGTCGGGCTACTATCTGGAACGGCATCTATGCCGGGGTAGCTTCCAGTCTCTGTCTCGCGTATTTGCTTGGAGCAGGCATTCCTATCCTGGTGTATTCATTCAACATGGCAGGACTACTTATGATCTTTATGGGGCTCTGTATAACTCTTGTATTCGTGTCACTGGCATTTCTTATCTGTTCTTTTGTGTCTGACAAATCCAAAGGGATTGGTCTCGCATTGATTCTTTGGCTTTTCCTTGCATTGATCTACGACGGTATCATACTTTTCATACTGTTCCAGTTCAGCGACTATCCGATAGATCATTTTATGATCGGCACATTGATGCTCAACCCTATTGATTTGGCACGATTGCAAATGCTGATAAAACTGGATGTTTCAGCAATCATGGGATATGCCGGTGCTGCTTTTAAAGAGTTAGTAGGCAAAAAGGCAGGAATAATCGTATCCTTTCTTGTGCTCGTGTTATGGGTTGTGTTACCTTATCTCTGGTCTGTAAGATTGTTCAGAAAGAAAGATTTATAATTGAATATTAAGTAAGGTCTGAGATTCTTACTATGGAAGAAGAGGAAAACTCGTTCCGGAGCTTTCCTCTTCTTTTATCTCTTATTTCTAAGTGAAATAGAAAAATGTATTACTTTATTTTAAGGGCAAAACCACCTCCGGGTGCCAAATGAATCTTCAACTTAGCGTCATTTTTTATCCGGATGGATTCACATTTATAATCACGCCCGATCCGATGAGCATTTGCGCCATCTTTAAATAACGTAGCGTCATACGTCTTATCACCCAGAAAAGAACAATCCACTTCGATGTCACGTGCCGTCCAATCGGTGATTCCACCTACATACCAGACATTTCCACTCCGGCGTGCTGTTACGATATACTCTCCCATCTTACCATCAAGCACGATACTTTCATCCCATACTGTCGGAATATCAGCAATAAATCCGGTTGATTCCGGTTCGCGCATATAGTTGCTCGGCGTATCACACAACATATTGAAAGGAGATTCAAATACAATATACAGAGCAAGTTGGCGGCAACGACTCCCCTGACTCATCGGTTCAGAATTACAAGGGTAATAGTTACCTTTCGAAGCATTGCGCATCGCCCCTTGAGTGTAGTCCATCGGACCGGATACTTGACGAGCGAAAGGAATCATCACGTCATACTTCACCTGATCTACCGAAGCCGGACTCCATTTCATCTGTTCCAGCCCATTGACACCTTCAAAGTTCAACACATTCGGATAGGTACGATTCAAACCGGCCGGTTTGTGCGTTCCGTGTAAGTCGAGGATCAGTTTATATTTAGCACACATTTCGGCAGCCCGATAATTAAACGCAGTCATAAGCTGATCGTCACGATCCATAAAATCGACCTTAAAACCTTTTACTCCCATGTCGGCATAATGACGGCAAACGTTCTCCATATCACGTTCGAAAGCATAATAACCGGCCCAAAGAATGATGCCCACATTTTTGGAGGCTGCATAATCTACCAATTCTTTCAGATTAATCTCTTTCACCACTTGCATCAAATCCGCTTGCAGATTTACCGCCCAACCTTCATCAAGTATCACATATTCAATACCGTTTGCAGAAGCAAAATCAATGTAGGCTTTATAAGTCGGATTATTTACTCCGGTTACAAAATCAACGCCATCCAAATTCCAGTCATTCCACCAGTCCCATGCTACTTTACCGGGTTTGATCCATGAAAGATCCGTCAGACGGGAAGGGGCAGCCAATAAATAGCTCAAGTTGCTTGCTGCCAAATCCTTATCGGAAGTGGTAACAATGCTCATACGCCACGGGAAATTTCTGGGTTTATCAACTTTGGCAATGTAAGCTTCATGCTCTTTCACCAACATTTGAAGTTGATTGTGTCCGCCTTGCACCATCTTCTTGGGGTATGGCGCGAAACGTCCCGTCAACCGATTTTCTCCTTCAGCAGCAGACAAATAGAGACCGGGATAATTCTCCAAATCGGATTCTGTAATACAAATCTTAACACCTTCGCCGGCATCCACGACTAACGGCAAAAACATCAAACGTTTTTTATTCAGTTTTGACAATGGACCGGTAGTATAAGTATTCTCAAATGAATTGAAATATTGGGAGTCATAATCACCGTCCTTTCCTCCTCTTACGTACGGTACAGAAGCTACCATATCAGATGGGAAATGATAATCTACTATTTCATCTACCACATTGAAAGGTTTCTTCGCACGGCTGACAAAGCGGTAAGCAATACCATCATTGTACGCACGGAACTCTACATTCCAGTCTTTTTTAAACCGAAGAGTCAACTCATTATAGTGGTCTCTTAATTCACTGGCACGATAGAAAGGAGAAGGAATCATCTGATCTACTTTTTTCCCGGAAGTGCCGGACAACTTTGCTTTCTCTCCCCAGACTTCTCCGTTATCCAATGTCATCGAAATTGGAGAAGGAGCAAGGATCTGCCGTCCGTTACAGTAAATATCATAAGTCAACTTATCACCTACGGTAATCGTCGTTTGAAGCTTTCCATCCGGAGAGTTCAAAGTAAATTGTTTTTGCGCCTGTACCGTAAGCGTACATGCGACAACACACAAGAATAATAAAATCTTCAGTTTTTTCATGGTTTTAATTATAGTAGTTATCAAATTATAGAAGAACGATACAAAAATAAAATAATATATCATACTAACCTATATGAAAACTAAAAAACAGAGATAAAAAAGAATACGTGATTCTATCTTTTTCCTGTCAGAGATTGAATGCAATCGACTTCTTCCTGCTGATAAGGTACTCCGGTAGGACGATAAATATCATGAAACCATAATTCCGGTTCTTCCCCCGACGGAATAACGTCATCCCAGGCAAAAATAGTATTTGTCTTCCCTGCAACAAATCCCCAATTGATGGCGCCTACCTTTTCTTTTTTCATCAAAGGAAGAACATTGCAAAAGCGGCTGTCATTGCGACGAGCCATATATTCGGTACAAATCAACGGACGGTTAAGCATCTTCAGAAACTTGATGCATTCGCCATGCCGGACCTCATTATCGTAATTATGATAAGAGATGATGTCCGAATGATTCAACACAAACGCATTCAGAACATTCTTCCGGGGAGAATTATAGTCCCATACACCGGCAGTAATCGGTTGTGACGGATTACAATCCCGCACCCAACGAAAGACATTTGTCAATAAAGACAAAGAAGTTTCCTCGTGTTTACTATTCCCCGGTTCATTATACAAATCCCACATCAATATCCGGTCATCATTGGCATAAGTTCGGACAATATCTTTTACATACTCTTGCAGAAAAGGATACAAAGTCAGTGTGTCTTTACGCAAGCTACATGAAGGGTCCTGCACCCAACCAGAATTATGAACACCCGGCTTCGGTTCCGGTTGTTTACCATAAGCCGACTCCGGATTCCAACAATCATCAAAAAACACAAACATAGGGCGGATTGAATATCTCCCGCAAATATTCAAAAAATCATCCATACGCTTCTTCATTCCTGTCGCATCATTTTGCCATACAACACTGCTCAAGAAAACACGTAAGGTATTAAAGCCCAGTTCATGCGCCCATGATAGTTCTTTGTCTATCTGTTCAGGATCGAAAGTATCCGCACTCCACATTTCTATCTGATTGATTGCCGTTGCCGGAATATAATTGCAACCTACCAGCCAAGCTTGATTGTCATACCATTCCTGTATCTTCTCTTCCGTCCAACGGCTGTTGTTTGAAGAATTAGAATCCTGTGTACAGGCGCATACACATATCCCCACTAAAAAGAATAAAAACACCACATTAACACACCATTTATTTTTCATGCTATTTTCAATTGATTAATATACAAGATTACTTGTTCTTTTAATTCCCGTTTATTTGATTATTTATGCCTGTTGTCTGACTTTTCCTTCCACACCACTACTCCTGCAGGTTCGAGGCGTGCACTGCCGATCAAGATCTCCGCCTTGGCAGGAATGGCAATTTCTTGAATGTCCGATGTATAATTCAAAGCGATATAGAAACCATCTCGCCATTCCTTCACCACTCCATACGGTAAATCTTCAGTCGGTACACCGGCTTCCGCATATACACGGCGTACTACTTCTTTCTCCAATTTGCCGTCATCGGTATCCGTTCCGATATAAGTGACCGTTCCTTTACCCAGCCTACGGTGTATCACGGAAGCAGCTCCCTTATAAAACTGGTCCGCATACACAGCCCAAACATCTGTTCCGGCAGCCGGGGTTAGTACGTCCGCCCAATTGTTCCAAGCGTATTCCATGCCTCCGAAATCTACCTTTCCATACAGATTGTGAGGCAGATGGTCATAGTACAGGCTGGTTATTCCGGCCAGTTGGTGGATGGGAGCAGCCAAAGGAGCCTCCCACAGTTTGGCGTTACGGTCTTTCTGCCCGGTACGGCAGGTCAGAATCAGATGTCCTCCCTCCTTCACGTATTCAGTCCAGCGCTCTACCAAATTGTTGTCAAGCAACTGATAAGCCGGCGCAATCAGGAAAGGATAACCCGAAAAATCCTCCTTCTCCGAGATCACATCAACAGGAGCGGCAAAGGACTTCAACAGGTTGTAATACTTATGTATGTGTGACATCGTCCACCACTGGTTTGTCTGACGCTGGAACTCCATTTCCCAATAGTTGTTCATATCGAAAAGCAGTCCAATGCGCCGGGAAGCCAGCTGTTTGGACATACGGCTTTTCTTATCGTAGGCGGCATGAAGCTTTTTCATCTCCTGCACAATACGTACATATTCTTCACCGCCCGGAGAAAGAGTTACCCCGTCGGTCATTATCATGCCGTAATGGTATTGCTCACTGCCTTTCAGAGGTTGACGGAAACGGTAATTGCACACAAACTTCCCGCCACCTGCAAAAACATGATACACCCACATACGCACGGCACCGGGTAAAGGCTGGGGATTGTACACTCCCCAGTTCACCTGCCCGGGTTGTAGTTCCATCACTCCGAATGTTTTGCCGACACGGTTACGAAACTGGTCATTTGAAAACCCGAGATCTTCGGGAATCCCCATCCGAAAGCCTTGGCTGCCTATTCCCTGATTATGTCCGGTCACCAGATAGCGGGTGTAGGTCAAGAAGTCCGTATGATCGATCCGTACCGGATCAACCGGATTGAAAACAGGAATTAGGTTGGTAGTGATCCATTGATCTCTGCTGATATGCCGCCGGAGTATGTCTGCCTGCATATTAACAAAGCCCGCCAGTTCATCCGCCATGAAACGGTTCAGATCGAGCATGGCATGAGGATTGGGCTTATCGGGTACTTCTTGTTGACTGGGAAGGCGAATCTGGTTGAAGTTCTGATAGGTTTCACTCCAAAAAGAGGTCCCCCAAGTATCATTCAGCTTGTCGATGGTTCCATATTTTTTTTGCAGCCAAACGCGAAATTTCACCTGCGCATTTTCACTGTAATCCACTACTCCGTAATGTCCCGGCTCGTTGTCAATCTGCCAGCCGATAACAGCGGGATGATTGCCATAGTGCATTGCCAGGCGGGAAACGATGTTTTCTACATAACGACGGTATCGGTCGCTACTCCAGGAAGCATGCTGACGCCGTCCGTGTTGAATAGTCACTCCATTATCCCGCTGGATCAATATGTCGGGGTACTTTTTTGACAGCCAGACGGGAGGTGTGGGAGTAGGCGTACACATAATTACTTTCAGACCATATTTCTCCGCCAGGGAAACGGCACGATCCAGCCACTCAAAATCATACTTTCCTTCTTCCGGCTCCATCATAGCCCAGGCAAATTCTGCAAAATGGGTAAACTTGATCCCCATCTCCGACATTTTCTTCAAATCACGTTCCCATTGAGAAGGATTCCATTGCTCGGGGTAATAGTAAGACCCCAAAGCAAACAACTCTTCCGGAGGAAAAGATTTATCGACTGGAGATTGAGCAAAAGATACCAATGAAAACAATAGAGCTAAGACTAATAAGGATTTCTTCATGGATATTATTTTTAGAATCTATTATCTCTTTGTAAACGTGCAGGTATTTGTATCCATATCCAGCTTGACATGATATATACCGGCTCTGAAATTAGCTCCCGGTCCGAAGTTTTCTGTTTCCTGCCATTGATCTCCGTTCCAGTAACCGCCCCGCGCTATCAAATCACCTTCAGATACAATGGTCACATCAAATGAAGTAATTTCATTATTCCAACCTTTTTTCTTATAGAATCTGAACATAAAGTCATTCTTTAAAAATAGATTGGTTTCAAAAATACGCTCCCCAGTCTTCACGCAACAGATAAAATCTTTCGGATTTTCCCATCCCCAATTTCCAATATCATCAGCAAGAAGTCCGCTGATCCTAGGATGTCCGAAGGTAGCCCCAGTGATCCATACAGTTTCGGGGAATTCCGCACTGGCCGTTTTCTCTACATATATAAGTTCCCTATTCTTATTATATGAAATCTTATACTTGCCATCCGGGGCATTAAACTTGTATTGGCCATTTTCATTCGTAAAGTATTCCGGTTGAAGCATATAATCCAAATAACTAAATCCTTCAAAATCGACAGTTTGTCCTTTCGTGAAATTCAACTCTACACCGATATAATTGGGATCATTAGATTGAGTCAGTTCTGTACCGTTTATTTTATAAGATTCTTCTTCAAGCTGTCCTTCATCTACCTTATCAATAAACATACATATATTCTTATTCAAATCTATCCGGACACGGTATACTCCTGGCGTGAAATCCGGTCCGGCCACAAAATCACCGGTAAAATGTCCGCCACCAGTACCGCCCGTTGCCGGATCACTATAAAACCAGCCTTTACCTAATAGATTAATAGGATAAGGATTAACAGTGGTGCTAGCCAGTTCACCTCCCCACGGACGTTGCTTATAAAATTTAAACTGGAAATCTTTAACCAGATAAAGAGTTGTTTCAAAAACATTATCCGATATCTTCACGCACTGGAATGCATCACTCGGCAAATTGAAGGTCCATGTGGCAACAGTCACCCGTCCGGCTTGAGGATGCCCGAAATTAGAACCGCAAACCCATAAGCCATCCGGATAATTCACTGAACGATTTTCTAAATATATCAGTTTGTTTACCGGATCGTAAAACAGTTTATAGTTTCCATCCACCCCTATAAATGTAGCTTTATCCTTTGTTATATCTTCAAAGAAATCCGGTTGAAGCATCTTTCTCACATCACTGAAATTGCCGAAAGTCACTTCATCGCCTTCATGAAGTTCCAAAGCAATACCCAGGTAAGATGAAGCCTCTTCTAATATACCCATTTCATGCCCGTTAACAAGGAAGGTTTGCTCCTGAATATTTTCATCTTTTGCTTCAAAAGTACACGTGTTATTGTTCAAATCAAGCGTAATAAGATATACTCCGGGTTGGAACAACGGTCCAGGAATAAAATCTCCCCCACTCTTTCCTGCAACCAGGAATGGAGTAGTAAGTGTTATATTGTCCTCTGGTAAAGTGGTAATTTCATTATCACCTTCTCCCCAACCTCTATGTTTGAAGAACTTGAATGAGAAGTTATTAGCCAGATATACGGTGAGCTGAAAGACGTTGTCAGCACTTTTATAACAATAAAGTACATTGTTGGCTCCATCCATACTCCAGCCACTTGTAGTAACCACCCTCGCCTGAGGATGCCCCCAATTAGCACCACAGAACCATAATCCTTCCGGATAGGTTGCGCCAGCTTTTTCCACATACAGAAGTTCATTAACGGGATCATAAAGCACACTATAATCATCTGTCTCTCCTTTAAAACGAGCTTTATTTTCGGACAAGTATTCAAAGTAATCCGGTGAGAGAATTGATTCTATTCCGTCGGTTCCCGAGAATTCGATTTCCTGTCCCTTTTCCAAATGAAGCTTCTTCCCCTGAAAATTGGAGTAAATTTCTTCATCCAACACATTACCTCCTACGGAAAGAGGAGAGGCAAGTTTCCACTCCGGCCAATTATCCCATTTCTGTACGTCATCGCTACAGGATGCCGCCAACAGAAGGAGAAGAATCGTATATATATAATATTTCATAATACAGTCATATTAAGATTATACATTTATTTTTTATATGCTTTCAACAAAGCCTGATAAACCGCTTCGTTCACCTTCACAATGCAGCCGTGTCGCGCACCGGGTCTGTCCGTACCATCCTTTACATTAGGGCCGGAGAAGGTACGCTCTTTCCATGGTCCGTCCATAGAGGTCGATTGAAACAAATGATAGCCATAAGGTTTGGCGGCATAAGACTCCGCATAAATAAACCAACCGCTATGATTGGGGCGTTCGATAAAAATAGGTGCTTCACGCATCATATCATTCGGAGTGACAGGTGCTCCCGGATTGGTGTAAGGACCGGTCAGGCTGGAAGAGGTAGCAATACGGACTGTTTTCCCGGTTTCCGGAGCAACAGCCGGATCGCGTTCATCTTTCAAGATTGCATAATAAACACCGTTTACCTTCCGGATAATGGCATCAATAATAGACATGTTCTCATCTGTACCAGTGAAGTTGAACAGTTTCTGTGGTTCTGTATACGTCTCAAAATCTTTTGTCAGCACATAGAGAGTACGCATACTGTCCCAGTCATCCTTATCCGGATCGTTGCAGGCATGCCAACTTATAATGTATTGTCCGCTGTCCTTGTCATAAAACATCTTGGGTGCTCCCCAATAATAGGTAGTATAAAATCCCTGCGCATTACTACGATTAAAAATCATTTCATCCAACGGGGTAGACGTCCATGTCACCAAATCTTCTGACCGCCACAAAGCCAACGGATTGACTGCTATCATATAAAAAGCCCCATCATGTCCCTGACAAATATCAGGATGCCCAATGTAAGCACTATTGATTATCCGACCTTTATTCAGCGTCTCCCAATTTACACCATCCCGGGAAGCAGCATAATACAATTTTCCATAATTAGCATTCGTCATGTGGGCAAATAAATATCCGCCATCTGTTTCCACTGGAATTTCTTCTCTGCATGTTTCTGCCTCATCCGAGCATGCCCAACTCATTAAAAACAATAATAGACCAATTATATAGTAACTCATACGTTTCATATCTTTATATTCAGTTAATAGGTTTAATTTATATTTTGCTGCGCTTTGCTCTTATCTTCCGCCCAACCCGGACGTTCCCAAGTCTGCTTCAGCTCTTTTCCATAAGAAACCGCCTGTTCGACTGCATAATTAGGAATCGGCATGTACTGATGCGTCGGCATTACTCCCTTCGCTTTATACATTTCCTGCGCATATTTATTAAAACGAATCAAGTCAATCTTACGATTACCTTCATAAAAGAGTTCATGTCCCCGTTCAATCAGAATCGCATCCAGAAAAGCATCTTTGGTATTGGTTGCCACACTCGGTAAATCCAACAGTCCGGCTCTTCTTCTCACTTGATTAACTGCATTTATAGCTGCTACAGAAGGAACGGTTCCTGTTTTGCGCACTTCAGCTTCTGCGTACATCAATAATACATCAGCCCATCTTGCCAAAGGAATATCAGTACCCTGGAAAGTTGTCATGGTTTCCTGCGGAAATTTATTCATAATATATCCATTCCATCTCACCCCCAGATTGTCTTTATTGATGATAACACCATTCTTGTCCTTATAACTAGTCACAATCGTTTTCAGACGACCGTCGTTACTTTCGAAAGCATCATAGAATTTCTTATCCATACTGAAAGCCTGGAACCATCCGCCTCCCATTGGGAAAGGATCCCCTTTTGCCACATCGGAAGGTAAAGCCCACATCAGGAAAGGATTCGCATTTCCATGTTTCGGATTACCATCGGCAGTCGGGCTACAACTGACAGCCATAATGATCTCTTTATTGAATTTATTGGCATTCTTAAACAGGTCAACGTATGGTGTACTTCCGGTTTTAAACAAATCATATTTACCTGTATTGAGTTCATCGTACATATCCATTGCTCTCTGATAATAACCTTCCATGTGTTCACCTTCGTTCAGACAGTGTTTCATCAGGCAGAAACGGGCATAATCGCGCGTATAACGTCCCATATCCGGAGCTACCTCGGGAGCATTCTTTGCGGCAAATTCCAGATCATCCGTAATCCATTGAGTCATTTCATCCAAAGAAGGACGCACGGTATTCGACAACGCTTCCGGATCAATTACTTTTTCGGGGTCTAGGATGACCGGTACAGGACCGTAAACATGCAACAGAAAGTACATCATCAATCCACGACACAGACGTGCTTCTCCGAGCAGGTTATTCTTTTTTTCTTCTGTAAGAGCAGTCAGGGGAGCTTTCTCCAAAGTTCCAATGATTTCAGTCATACGGGTTATTTGAGCCGTTTTCGGGAAATGGTTGAGGTTACTGCCATCATCCACATTTCCACGCCAGTAATAAAAGCAATTACTGTAGTCTCCCCTAGTAAAGCGTTCCCAGTCTGCACCTACTGTGGTAGCCGGTGCACATATATCAGAAGCTGAATCAAACATACGTATTGCTCCTCCGGACTGTATATGAATGCCGTGTTGCAAACCGCCCGAACCCATATCATACGTCCAAACCGTGGTGTATGGCAAGTAGCAAATCATCATATAGGAAACATACTCCTGCTCTGTAGAAGGATACTCTCCCTGCAACAAAGCTCCATAAATATAAGGATCAAAATTATTCTCACAACTACCGAATAATAGTTGCAAGGAAACAAGCATCGGTAAAAAAATCTTCTTTTTCATACGACATAATTTGTTAGATTTCATAGCTTGAAGTTTAGAAGGTTAATTTTGCACCTATTGAATAAACTCTCATTTGAGGATATTGCCCTCCGGTCAAATTAGAAGAGGAAGTGTTGATTTCAGGGTCATATCCTTTGTATTTGGTAAAGGTCAAAGGATTCTGAAAATCGACAAACACACGTATTCCTCTAATATATCCTTTAAATACGGACAATTCTTTGGGACCTAAGTTATATCCCAGCGTGATGTTTCTTACACGTATATAAGAGGCATTTTCTCTTGTATAATCAAAGCCCAGATTTTCGGGTAAAGCCACTGACTTACTGATTGCGATACCCGGGAAGTGTCCGTTCGTGTTTGTCTGGGTATTCCAAATGTTATAAGAATAGATACCAACATTGTGCGCATCCACTCCTCTGGAGAGACCTCCGACATCTATACTATTGCCATATGCATCATTCCATTTCTTTACCCCCAATTGACCATACATAAATATATCCAAATCAAAGTTCTTCCATGTAAATGTATTCCCGAAACCAAAATATAATTTAGGTAACGTATTATCCATATAAGAGTCATTCACATCAATGATTCCATCCCCATTTTTATCTTTGACAATAGGATATCCCGGCATACAAGCAGCAGGACCTAACGAACGTTGCGATTCGGGCATATTACTCTTATCCACATTGATGATACCGGTCGTTTTATAATAATAGAATGCATTCATCGGTTCATTTTTCCTTTTCTGATATTTTTGATAATCATAGTTGGGCATACGTTCTATCCATACCGCGTTATAATGGGACATTGTAATTTGAGAGGTCCATTTGAAATCATGTGTCTGAAGATTCTGCGAATTCAAACTCACATCTACTCCAGTACGTTTATAATGTCCTCCATTAATAGGACGTGTTCCGTGCATTCCCAATAATTCTGTAGGTGCTGTACCCAGCAAATGGGTTACGTCATTACGGAATACATCTACACTACCCCAGATTCTATCTCTAAGAATGGAAAAATCCAATCCGATATTTTTCATAACCGTCTTTTGCCAGGTTACATCTTCATAGTTGGCACCGGACAATATGTAAGGAATATAGGTAACTGAATTATTATTGAACTTAACATCTTCACGGGTAGTTGTTACAATACCATATAGTGTTGTACCTAAGTTGTCACTACCAGTTTCACCATAACTGGCTCTTAGTTTCAACATATTAATCCAAGAGATATTCTTTATAAATGATTCTTCGTTCATTTTCCATGCTAGAGAAACAGATGGGAAGAGAGCATATTTCTTACTGGGAAAGAATTTATCCGTACCGTCACGGCGCAATGAAGCAGATACGACATAGCGACCCAATAAGTCGAAATTTCCTCTGACAAACTGTGACCTCTTTTCATTTTTATATTTATAAGAAGTCGGATAGAAAGGACCGTCTGCCATGCCTACACTGCTTCCCTGTATATGATCATTCGCATTTTCGTATGATATATCCGAACCATCGCCACTATCAAGATAACGTCCCATACCGGCCATCAGATTCATATCCAACAGCTCTCCAAATTTATGTTGAAATGTCAACGTACCTTCGAGAGTGCTTTGTTGTCTTTTTCCATATCCTAAGTTTCCTCTGGATTTACGTTGCAATGCGTAGTAAATATCAGAAGGTATGTATGAATCACGAGAGGTATTTTCCTTATTCAATCCATACAACACTTTTGCCGAAAGCATGTTCTTTATGATATCAACATCCAATGAGAAATTCATGTAGTAACCACTTTGCTCGGACTTATCATTAATTTCATGCATGGAAACAGGGTTAGGCGTCCGGCTAAATACATTATATTTCCCTTCGGCATCGTATACAGGAAGATAGGAAGGATAGAAAATTGCTCCGAAAAGTGCTCCGGCTCCCTGATCTCCTAAGTTCCCAACGTCCCCGCCAATAGTAGAGTTCGTGTAATTATTCTGATTCAAGTTGACGATCGTTGTCAGTTTCAAAAAGTTAGTCAGCTGTGAGGTGATATTTGTACGCAAAGAGTATCGCTCCATATCCGAATTATGAACGGTAGCATCTTCTTTATAGTAATTAACACCCAGATAATATTTAAACTTCTCAGAGCCACCGCTGATCGTCAGGTTATGATTGGTCACCGCACCTGTTTTCAACACTTTGTCCAACCAGTCCGTAGTCGGAGCATTGGCTATTTGCGTCGGTGTAAAAATAGGCGTCCACTTATCATCATAGGCAGCATTTCCATAAGGATACTGACCCTTGTCATACAAATAATTCTCTTTACTGAAAACATTGACCATGTTCATCAATTCGGGCCCGTTCAACACATCCAGATAAGGATAATGTTTCTGTATGGAATAGCTTCCTTCATACACTATGCTCGGTTTTCCTTCTTTTCCCTTTTTGGTAGTCACCAAAATAACACCATCGGCAGCTCCTATACCATAAATGGCGGCAGAAGCATCTTTCAGGATTTCAATAGATTCAATATCATTAGGATTTAATCCCGCCAATCCTGCACGGTTGACGGAGGAAGGAAGTGATGTGCTTCCCGTGCCGACTTCAAAAGAGCCGCTAGGCATAACCACTCCATCTACCACATAAATCGGTGTACCACCTCCACGAATGGAGATATTGATGCCTCCTCCCGGCTGGGGGCTGGCGACGGTTGCCTGCAAACCGGCAGCACGCCCCAACAACATCCCGGAAATATTACTGGTAGCTGCTTTCGATATTTTTTCTGTTTTTACCGTAGCAATGGAAGTTGTCAGGTTTTTGCGGGAGGTCGTACCATAGCCCACCACTACCACCTCATCTAATATTTGCTGATTTTCAGCCAAGGTCACGGATAAAGAGGTCCGGTCTCCCACTTTTACTTCCTGTGTCTGATAACCAATATAAGAGACTTCCAATACAGCTCCCGGTGATACTTCCAACGAGAACTTCGCATTCAAATCAGATGCAGTTCCGTTAGCTGTTCCTTTTTCCTTAATGGTAGCACCGATAATCGGTTCACCGTTGGCATCATTCACCACACCTGTAATTTTACGCTTTTTAGTGTCTTTAGAGGTGTTCTGCCGCGCTTGCCCTTTTTGGACAATAATATTCTTACCCTTTACCTCATAAACAACCTCTTGCCCGTACAATATCTGATCAATAGCCTCATTCAACTGTTTTGCCTTTACACTTACAATCTTCCTGGTATCTAGGTCTCCCACTTTATATACGAAAGAATATCCGCTTTTATTCTTCAATTGCGTCATTGCTTCTTTCACTGAAACATTATTCATTTTCAATGAAACGGCCTGGGCTAGCATTGCTATGTTAAGGCAAAAGAGAGCCACGACCATTAATATGGCCTTCTTCCTGTAATTCATAAAATAAACAAATTATTTAATTAAAACTTGAATAACTCGTTTTAAAAGAGATGTATTTTGCTAACTTTGCATAATCTCTTTTGAAAACATGCTCACGTTTGAAAGTTGTTGAAGAAGAGATTCAGGAGCCGGAAGATGTTCGAGATCTTCCGGTTTTTATTTTTCTCTCCTTATCATTCCCTAAAGACTATTCAGTATTATTTCTTTTACTCATATTCTTCAATTATAAGGTTAAACAATCATAGTATTATAATCTCTGGTAACCGGTTAATAGATAGTTATATTGCGCTCTTCAATTTTATATTGTATTTTCTCTGTAGATGCCAACGCATCCAACACTTCCTGAATACTTTGCTCCCGACGGACGAAGTTTCCGTAGAACCGGAAGGTATTTAAAGAATCATTGGCGATGTGAATAGTTACATTGTAGCTACGTTCCAATTCTTTCACGATGTCCGGCAAAAGTTCTTCATCAAAAAACAGATAACCGTCCGTCCATTGGGAGGCATTGGAGGCTGTGACAGTTTCTACTGTCATCAGTCCGTTCGCTTTGTTCAATATCGCTCTCTCGTCGGGTGCAAGGAAGGCTCCTTTCTCTTTTTTTAGTAAATTATTTAATTCTACTTTCCCTTCCAACAAGGATACTACGACTTCATGATCTTCCGGATAATCGCGAAAATTAAATTTGGTTCCCAATACCTGCAATTGCACATCTTTAGTCTTTACAAAGAAAGGGAGTTTTTCATTCCGCCGGACTTCAAAATATCCTTCGCCTTCTAATTCTACTTTACGGTTATCTACTCCGAAGCCTTGTGAGTAGGTTATTCGTGAACCGGCATTCAGCCAAACCAATGTACCGTCAGGCAAATAAAGTTTCGTTCTTGATCCTAAAGGAGCCTCTACGGATATATCTGCAAAAGTGTCTTTTACATTCACTCCCCCCTGCCAATATGAGAAGCATCCTACTGCAAGTATGACTGCGATAATCGCAGCATAACGCCACAACACCGACAAACGGAATTCCTGACGAGGAGCTTTCTCCACTTGCTCCCGGCTCCCGATACGATTCTTAAATGTATCGAATGCCTTGTCTTTATTGTATTTCGACGCAGCTTCACGGCTCACGGCAGAGAACCAGACTTCCCGTTGCTGAATAAAATAATCCTCATTGTCAGGTGATGCAGCTATCCATGCTTTCAGCTCGGCTAAAGCATTTTTGTCCAAACCTTCAGTCAGATAGGTTGAAATCAATTCATCAATATGTTTCTTTTCTTCTTCCATTTTTCTGCGTTCTATAAAGGAGACAGTAGATTTTTAATTGAGGGTAGTCTAAAAATGACTTTTTTTCGTTTTTATCCGAAAAAAAATAAAAGTAGAGTAATCAGATATTTACTTAAATTCGTTTGTAAAGATGCTAATGCATTCTTTATATGATATTTAACCGTATTGACAGAGATGCCCAACTCTTGAGAAATCTCTTCGTATGATTTTCCTTCAAAACGACTTTTATCGAATACACGACGACATTCGCTCGGCAATTTATCAATGGCTTTATATATTTCTTCTTCCAGTTCACGCTCCAGCAATGTCCCCAACGGATGCGAATCGGATATCGTCATTTTATTGTCTGTTATCTCATCAGGCATTAGAGATGAAAACGCGATCTCGCGCTTTTCCCATTCTGAATTAAGATAGTTGATACAACGATTACGGACGGCTCTCAACAAATAGCTACGGATGGAAACGGAAATCTCCAGCGTTTCACGAATCTCCCATAAATGAAAAATAGTATCTCCGACAATGGTTTCCGCCAGGAATTGATCTTTTACATAGCCATTCGCAACATGACACAGCAAAGCATAGTGACGGTCATAGATGTATTGATAGGCATCTTCATTGCCTGTCTTCAACTGCTCTACTATTAAAGTTTCAGTATGCTCCATGGATGTATTAGTCAAGTTAATGGCACAAATTTAAAGAAATTGCAGCAGACTACCTAATATCCATATTAATATCTTCAAGGACATCACAACCCAAAAGAATTATAAAAAAACTTCTCTCACTGATTTACGAAATATAGAATAAAAAGTTATTTTTGCACCGTTTTTTAATTTTTTCTTAAACTAGTATCATGTACAAGATTTTTCATGGCTTCCATCTAGTGGAAGCTTATCAGGATTTAAAGAAAGCCAAACGGTTAGCAAAAAATCAGACAGTGGCCAGATGTATAAAGTTAACCGTAGCTATTACCCTTTCCCTTATTTTATGGCTCCTCCCAATTGACACATTTGGTATAGAAGGGTTAACTGTTATAGAACAAAGACTTATTTCTATCTTTATTTTTGCCACACTTATGTGGGTATTCGAGGCTGTCCCTGCATGGACCACTTCCGTGCTGATTGTCGTTTTATTGTTACTTACCGTTTCCGACAGCAGTTTATGGTTCCTCATTCAAGGGGTTCCAACAGAAGAATTGGGACAGACAGTCAAATATAAGTCCATTATGCACTGCTTTGCCGATCCTATCATTATGTTATTTATTGGTGGTTTCATACTTGCTATCGCAGCAACCAAAAGCGGATTGGACGTATTGTTGGCACGCGTCATGCTAAGACCTTTCGGAACACAATCACGCTATGTACTATTAGGGTTCATTCTTGTTACAGCTGCATTTTCAATGTTTCTTAGCAATACGGCTACAGCAGCCATGATGCTTACTTTCCTTACTCCTGTATTAAAAGCACTTCCGGCAGACGGTAAAGGTAAAATAGGTTTGGCCATGGCTATTCCTGTGGCTGCCAATGTAGGCGGTATGGGAACTCCTATCGGCACACCGCCCAACGCTATCGCTTTAAAATACCTGAATGACCCGGAAGGACTGAACCTGAACATCGGTTTCGGAGAATGGATGAGTTTTATGTTACCCTATACTATTATTGTATTGTTTATCGCCTGGTTTATACTTTTACGATTGTTTCCCTTTAAACAAAAGAATATTGAGTTACAAATTGAAGGTGAAGCCAAAAAAGATTGGCGTTCCATTGTGGTTTATATCACTTTTGCCATCACAGTCATACTTTGGATGTTTGACAAAGTGACAGGAGTAAATTCAAATGTAGTAGCTATGATTCCGGTAGCCGTATTCTGTATAACGGGAGTCATCACTAAACGTGACTTGGAAGAAATCAGTTGGAGCGTACTCTGGATGGTAGCCGGTGGCTTCGCCCTAGGCGTTGCTTTACAGGAAACCGGGCTGGCCAAGCATATGATTGAAGCTATCCCCTTCAACACATGGCCTCCTGTATTAATGATTGTCGGCTCCGGGCTGATTTGTTATGCTATGGCAAACTTCATCTCACATACGGCTACCGCCGCATTGCTTGTCCCCATTCTTGCCATTGCAGGAAGCAGCATGCGCGAAAATCTGTATTCATTAGGTGGAGTCGAAACTTTATTGATCGGGGTAGCAATCGGTTCATCATTAGCAATGATATTGCCTATTAGTACTCCTCCCAACGCATTGGCGCATGCCACAGGCATGATTCAGCAAAAGGATATGGAGAAAGTCGGCATAATCATGGGAATTATCGGATTGATACTGGGATATACTATGTTGATTATACTTGGCTCCAACAAGTTATTATAAATAATCCTCTTCCCGTTAAAATGAGCCCTGTAGGAACAAGTCATTCCCACAGGGCTTTTTTGTTAACCATTCTTGTTTTGAAAACCGGAAAGTATCTTTTTCGACATCGCTATCCGCTGTTCAAGAAACTCCCGGACTTCTTCCCATCGATAATATGGAAAACGAGATGTTACCACGGGAATAGACACTTCTTTCTCATTCAAAAGTACTTTAATCCAAACCTGACTGTTTTCATCATGATAAAGAATCCATTGGACATTGGCAGCCATGGGAGCAATATCATAATCTTTCCAATAAGTGGATACAGAGTCGGAAGACGTTACCTGTATGTCAGTTTTTCCTATACCCATCAGGGCCACAAACGGAATAACAGTTTCCGCATGTGCAAAACGAAGATTTGCCCGGTTGTCCGATTGTCCGTTAATAGCCTTCTCTGTAGTTCGAATGAACTCCGAAAGTAACGGCCATGCTATTGCGACCGGCAACATATTTCCTATCGGCGCCGCACTTTTGGTCATATATTGCCGTAAGTTCTGTGTCTGCCAATAATTGTACCATTCTTCATTTCTAAAAAGATCTTTCATATCAAAAGGCAAGCCCGTATCGGGAAGTATTGCTGCTATTGAAAACAAAGCCATGACAAATTCCCGGCTTTCCTGTTCCGTTTCCTTTCCCGAGGTAAGAAAGATTCTATTCATGACCGGAGCGACCATTATCTTATCCCGGACAAATGATTCATATAATGGAATCCAGCCTCCTTTTTCCTTATAATGAAGATAAGGCTGGTTCAAATCAAAAAAACGAAGAAAAGTATCATATTGTTTTCCTGCATTTCGCTGTATGACCAGTGAAGAATCACGTTTCTTCATACCGGAAAGAAAAGCATCCATGCTGTTAATGCAACGAGGAACATAAGTAGCTATGGCTTCAATCCGAGCTGAATCAGCAAATAGTTCCGGATAACGAAATAACATACGTTCTGCAATTTCCTTTTGCTCTTGTTCACCTATTGGCGACAGTTCTCCCCATTGTCCGTCAAAAGCTTCAGACAGTTGTAATACCGTAGCAAGTAATTCCACCCCTTTTGCCGTCAACCTTTTCTCCTGTTCCGCCAAGACAAGCGCACCTTTAACTTTTTCCAAGGCTTTCCCGGAAGTCGGAAAACGTGCTCCGTGCCTCCCTAAATGGTTGATATAAAAAGGAGTCATACCCTCATGGTTCGAAGTGGACAAAGCTTTTATTAAAGGGTATGGCATAGCTGTACCCGCATATTTCTGAACTCCACTTTGTCCAAGTAGAGAAGTTACCGGGTAAAGCAAAACGGCTAAAAATATCAGTATTACTTTCATCTGGCAGAATCTGTTTCTTTTTATGCAACATAACAACCAGAGATAGAATAATGTTTATTCACCCTACATGCTATTCCATGTTTTTGAAATCGGTTATTGAAGAAGAAATTTCCTTTCCTGACTCCGCATACTTGCTTGGACTTACACCATAATATTTTTTAAATACTTCCCTGAAGTATTTCGCATCCGAGAACCCGACCATATCGGTAATTTCCGCTATTGTATATTCGCCCTGCTTTAGCAATTGCGCGGCATGTTGCAAACGTATCATCCGGATATAATCGGCCGGAGCATAACCTGTCAATGCCTTTAATTTATTGAAAAAGCTCGTACGACTCATATGATGCTGGATGCTAAGCATTTCCACATTAAAATTCGAATTCCCCATGTTCTTCTCTATACATTCTTTGACAGAAGCTATAAATTTCCAGTCCAAGGTATTAGTACAATTAGCCGGGAAACTCGGTTCTTCCTCTTCGATACTATTATAAACCTGGCGGAGCAAAGCACGATTCGTAAGTATATTTTTTATCGTTGCCTTGAGTATCCCTACACTGAAAGGCTTGGTGATATAAGCATCCGCTCCGATTTCCAGTCCTTCGAGCATATTCTTCTCATCTCCCAATGCTGTCAGCAAAACGACCGGAATATGAGACATCTCAAGATCGCCTTTAATCGCTGAACAAAGTTCATCTCCGCTCATTTCAGGCATCATTATATCGGATATAACAAGATCCGGATTAAATTCCCGGATTATGATAAGCGCATCCTTTCCATTCGGACATGCCTGAATATTATAACTCGTCTTAAGCATATCCACCAGATAATTGCGCAAATCATCATTATCCTCCACTATCAAGATACGTTGTAAGGAACTGTTTATCTGGGATATCTCCATAGTCGGCAAATCAGAAATACTACCCGGTATGATAGTCTCCGGACGTTGTTCTAATAGCTTGGGAGAAATAAATTTTGCTTTATGGAGATGAGTATTTCCTTTCGGGAAAGTAAGCCGTACGCAAGTACCCTGATGTTCGGCACTCTGAATCCGGATCTTGCCTTTATGCAACTTGACCAGTTTGTATACCAGCATCAGCCCTATTCCGCTACCTGTCACTTTGAGATTGACAACATTGCTGCCTCGAAAACAATTCCTGAACAATTTTTTCTGTTCACCCAAAGGAATACCGATTCCAGTATCTTTCACCTCGATGCTCCAGGTGTCTCCTTCCTCACAAGCGGAAATACAAACACTACCTTCTTCAGATGTATACTTCAAAGCATTCGACAAGATATTTTTCAATATGGATCCCATCTTGTCACTATCAAACCATACATTCAGATAGTCAAAATTGCTTTCATAAACAAACCTGACATGTTTCATTTCGGCATATTTGCGAAAAGCGGCACAAACATCATTCATAAAGGTATTCAGTTCATACTCGGAAACATAGAGCGTAGATGAATAGACATCTATCCGTTCGAAATTTATCAAGTTGGTCGTCAGTTGAAGTAATGTATTCACATTCTTAAGAGCCATATTCATATGGGGCAACGCCTGTTCAGCCACCATATGATTTTCTACCACTTCCTCCAACGGTGCTTTTATCAATGTAAGCGGTGTACGGATGTCATGAGCCGTATTAATAAAGAACTGTGTCTTTTCATCCGATATTTTCTTTTGTTTATGCAACATGATAATACGGAATATGATAACCATAATCAGCAGCAACAGAATTGCATATCCTACCATCGCCCATACACTGGCCCACACCGGAGGAGTGATAATGATCTGAATACTCCTCGTCTCATAAGTTTTGTATTTCTCTTCATTAGATATGGCACGAATTTGCAAAGTATAATTTCCGGGAGGCAAATTTCGGACAAGAATCCGGTTATCCTGACTCGGACGGCTCCACTCTTTATGATAACCGTCAATCTTCCATGAATAAAGAATATTGGAAGGATAATCATAATTAATGGAAGCGACATCAAAAGAGAAAGTGTTTTGCCCGTAGGTTAGTTCAAGCCGTTCTGTTTCGTCAATGTCCTTCTCCAA
This sequence comes from Bacteroides luhongzhouii, assembly GCF_009193295.2. NCBI lineage: Bacteria > Pseudomonadati > Bacteroidota > Bacteroidia > Bacteroidales > Bacteroidaceae > Bacteroides > Bacteroides luhongzhouii. Next base: position 450,954 of record NZ_CP059973.1, read on the forward strand.
AGGAGATCCGTCATCACCCGGATAAACAGGATGATAGGCTATCATAAAATCGCGCAGCAACAGACGTGAGTAATGCGGCTCCGGTATCTGTATGTCTGTCGGAAATCTGATAGCACCGTCATTACCACCAAAAACAAGCGTACCATTGCTGTAAGTTGTAGCAGAGCCTGCATTAAAATTAACACTCATCAGCCCCTGTTCCCGCGTCCAGTTGCGGAAAGAGTGTTCCTTGGGCGAATAGATTGTAATACCGTTCTCCGTCCCCATCAGGAGGCTTTTGTCCTGACGTGGAAGAATCGTATAAATATTGTCGGAAATCAACGCACAATTATCGGTCCGGTACTGATGGATGAAAACCTCCTTATTGATATCATAAACAAGAAGTCCGGCTCCACGGGTACCAATATACAGAATACCGTCTTCTCTTTGGTATAATGCACATATATAAAGAGATTCAATGGGCAGGTCAATATACCGGTACACTCCGGTTTGCTTATCAAGCTGATAGAGTCCCATTCTCGTACCAATCCACATCTGGCGGGCATTTTTCTCCAGAATAGTAGTAATGGAACTTACCCCGGGATATAAACGGACGTTTTTAGTCTCAAGATTGATGCGTTTTAGGTGATAATACCCGCCAGACCATATATCACCACTCGAATCCTTTTTAATATCAAAAATATACTGGTCGGGACGTATTCCTGCCATAGTAGAAGGAGATAGAAGACTTATTTTAAGTCCTTTTTTTTCTATCTTGTAAATATTGGAAGTAAAGCCACCAGCCCATATCACACCGGGAGAAACCTCACACAGTGCTAAAAAGATGTGATTCTCATCATCCGGTACCGGATCAAAAGAACTAAAAAAAGAATGCCACTCTTTTGTATCGGTCTGGTAGAGACTGACACCATTGCTGGTTGCAAACCAAAGATCGCCGTCACTATCCTCCATTACATCATGAACCTGATTATTCACCAATGACCGGTTGTTACCAAGGGAATGCTTTATCAGGTCGTAACTCTGATAACGATTGTTACGGATTGTGATACCGGTTGGATAATTGGCAAGCCAGATACGTTCTTCTTCATCCACATAGATATCATTGATATTGTTTCCGTTCATCTTATTATAACTACTATAATCAGCCGTTATATAAGGTACACTCATGCAGGTATTCACATCCAGTTTGTATACCCCTTTTCCACCTGTAGCTATCAACAGTTCATGGGCATTCAATGAAACGATCCGGTTAATTTCTACATTGTTGGGTGAACTGCAGGAAGTAATTTTTCCCGCTTCACCAATATTATAGATCAGTATTCCCTCTTTATAAGTTCCTACAAACAATTGTTTGGAAACATCATGGTAATAGAGTTCATGCACCGGAGTACTGATATTATTCACCACTTCATCGGATATCAACTTAAATTCTCCCTCTTCTATTCCAACACTAAACAGGCCGCTTCCCGTACCGATAAAAAAATGGTTGCTATCCGTCTGTTCAATGGCAGTTATTTCCCCATGAACCGGCACCGCTTTATGCAACGTTTTTCCAGTACGGATATTATACCAAGTAATAGTGTCTTTATAGCATAACCACACATGGTCATTCTTGTCCAAATAACCGTAATCAAGAAATGCCTGCGACTTATTTCTGATCAGTTCCGGATGTACATAAGCCAGTTCGAATTTATCATGTTGAGAATCATACTTGAAAATACGCCCTTTTTGACCAATCACCCATAATACATCCTTGCTATCCATATAGAATCTGCTCAAGGCAACCCGTGAATCCAACTTCATGTTGTCGTCTGAAAAGGTATAATGCTTAATATATTTGCCGTCATAACGGTCTACTCCTTCCTGAGTCAGAAACCACATATACCCTCGCCGGTCTTTCTGGATATGGTATATTTTCTGATTGTTCAGACCGTTTTCCAGCCCTATATACTTATAAATCTGCCCCTTGCTTACAGTAGCATTAATGAGAAGGAATATAAACAACAAATATCTTCTCATTTTTACAAAACTATTCATGTCTTTCACAAATATTCAAAAAACTTCCTGCAAAAATATGAAAAAATTAATTAAAACACAACCCAACAAATGTATTCATATTTCAACTAATAATTAAAATCATTTTTTATATGCACAATTTTTAGTTTGTTGAATATTCTAAAGAAGAACCAAGAATCCCCGGCAGTTTTCGAAAAGATTAAGGTTTTCCCAAAAAATAAAAAATAGAAAGCTATCCCAATATTCTTAAAATAGCTTTCTATTCATATATCATCTATTAATCAACTCAATTGCTACGCTTTCTTTCCCTAAATAAAAAGCTTTAGCCTTTACCAATGGTGCATCACACTTTATCGGTTCTTTCCATACAACAGAGTTTTCATTTGGCTCACTACCATCAGTAGTATACCTGATTACTGCATTTGGATTGGTTGTATTAGCCAATAATAACCCATCCTTTACAATAATACCGGGAGGAGATACCCGGAAATTAATTCCTCGCCTTGCCAGCCGTGGCAACTCATAATCTACAATAGCGGCATTATATTTCCGTTTGGCATCCGTATATACTTTGCCGTCCGGAGATAAAGCCCACGATGGTTGAGCATTCCAGGCGCGTTCTGCCAATCCGAAAACTTTTGGGAAAAGATAATATTCTATCTGTTCAAAACTACGGATTGTCTCCGACCAGATTTGTCCGGACAGACCTTTGATATTCTGATAACCTTCCTTTGTTAAGAGCTGTTTACCGTTTGAGACTGTTTTCACATCAACAGGTTCACCTCTCAAATTCCGTCGTAAAGACTTATAAATATCAAAAGGCAACATATCAAACGTCACATACTCATCTACGTAACCGCCCCAACGCAATCCCGGTTCTTCCACATGATAGCAATAGGCCATATCCAAATAGAAATTGCCCACATTACAAAGTATAATCGGATAGCCCGCATTAGCTAACTTATACGGTACTTCATCCCCACCCTGCTCCGGGATGGTATTCCAGCAATAATTTAATACCTTACTGTTTCTGAAATGTTCGTTAACGGTATTATCAGGATTCATAACAATGTCCTGCCATCCGACTGCCTGTATGTTACGTTTGTCCAGCATTTCCAATATTTGTTCCAGAAAATAATCCTTCAAATCCCGTATCTTAGCCAGTCCGTTCTCTTGCATAAAAGTGCGGCAGATAGAAGAACCTTCCCAAATACCTTCCGGCACTTCATCTCCACCCACATGGAAAGCAGTCAGTTCTACTCCTGCATCCTGATACATCCGCACGATTTCATCAATTACTTTTTCAAGAAAATGATAAGTGGAGGGCATGGCAACATTAATCACATTGTCTGTGAAATTTTGTGCAGACAGATATTGGGAAGTATCCGCAAAGTCAACCAAAAGATATTCTTCCGCTTTCGGCCGGTCCGTATCTATATATTTCTGATAACGGGCATTCATGGCTTTAATCGCTGCACGAGAATGTCCGGGAATGTCTATTTCGGGAATAACTCTGATATGCCTTTCTTTCGCATATATCAAAATATCCATGAAGTCACTGCGAGAATAATATCCATTGGCCAATGAAGCAGTATCTGTCTCATTCCATCCCCAGGCATACGCAGGATAAAGACATGTCTGTTCATCTGTGGTATGTCCTCTGCGAGAAGCTATTTCTGTCAACTCCTCCAATCCGGGTATTTCCACACGCCAAGCCTCATCGTCACTCAAATGCAAATGCAGTACATTCATCTTATAGAATGACAATATATCGATCAATTTCAGCAGGTCCGCTTTCTTTGTAAAGTTACGGGCTACGTCCAACATAATTCCCCGATGCCCCATGTCCGGATAATCGGTAATATGAAGATTAGGAAGCGGAGAAGAAGTTAGTTCCATGTTATCTAATAAGGCAAGCAATGTCTGACAAGCATTAAATATGCCATGTGTATCATTAGCTTTCAGAGTCAACCGGTTATTCTTTATCACGATTTCGTAATACTCATCGGGATATTGACAAGTAGCAGGTACCTCCATTTTCTTCAATTCAATGATTGTTTCTTCATCCTCATCAGAAACGTTACATCTTAATAGTGAGGTCAATTGACTTTTCAATAAAAGAGCTTCCTCTTTAAATGTATCATCAAACTTCAGACAAACCTTTTGAGAGAAAGAAGAAACACCACCCGTCTTTTCCACTTTTTTAGGAGCAGGAAAAAGAGAAAGCATATCACAATCTACCGGCTTACTGAAATCATCATTCTGCTTATAAAAATAATTTCCATCTGCATAGGGAAAGCTATTCCTCGAGCTAATCCATTGGGCGTCGGGCTTAAAAAGCTCGATCTCAATGGGGACATTTTGCGGTTGTAACGGTTTTCCTTTTTCATCGGTAGTTACCACATAAGCCCCTTCAGGAATCGAGGACACATTAATCACATTTCCTTCACTCAATATAGTAAAAGTAAGTGTTTCACCCGGTGCCAATGCCTGGTAGTGCTCAGTGGGGTACATTTTATAGTAAGTCGAACCCAAACATTCAATTTCCAGCGGTGCATTAATAGGTTGCTGATAATAAATAGGTGTCTGATTAAAATAGATCACCCAATTATTAGTCAGAGATTTATTCCCATTATTCGTCAGGCAGAATGTATTCTTAAAATATCTGGCTTCCACACTATCTTTTTCCAGCTTCCATGTTAAGGATAGCTGTGAGGAAGGGGGTTGTTTACCAACCCCACAACCAAACAGGCATATTCCTACTATCATTACCCATATATTCCTCATAGCCATCATAAGAAAATTATTTAGTTAATGACCGGATACATTCTACTTCCTCTGCCGAATAAGGGGTCCCATCACTGCGGAATATATCGTGGAACCACAATGGAGGTTCAACAACATCAGGCAATGGAGTGTCCCATGCAAAGATCGTATTTGTTTTTCCGGCTACAAGTCCCCAATTGATTGCACCGATATTTTCTTTCTTCAGCAGTGGCATAATATCTTGAAAAGTACTATTTTGAGTACGTGCCATATATTCCGTACAAATCATCGGACGACCGTATTGCTTCAATGTATCAATGAGTTGCTGATGAGAATTCAAACCTTCATACGTGTGGTATGTTATCACATCCGAATTTTCCAATTGGAATTTATTCAGATTAGTCAGGCTCATATCCCAAACTCCGGCCGACAGAGGTTGTGACGGATTCACTGTTCGTCCCCACATAAATATTTTCTGCAATAACGGCAAACTTCTTTCACCGTATCTATATCCTCCCGAACCTCCCGGCTCATTATATAAATCCCATAATACGATTCTCTTATCATCCTTAAAGGTAGTCAGGATATCTTTCACATAGCTTTCCAATACCGGAAGTATCACTGCCGTATCACCTTTATAATACAGATCACCCGGATCACGCGCCCATCCCGAATTGTGTACTCCCGGCTGTGGTTCCGGTTGTTTGCCGGACTGATAAACAGGATTCCAGCAATCATCCAGGAAGACGAAGATGGTAGAAATATGATGCTTGTCGGCAATAGTAAGGTATTCATTGATACGTTTCTTAAAGCCTTCCTTGTCTGTTTCCCAAACCAAGTGATGTAAATATACGCGCATACAGTTCATGCCTATTTCTTCCGCCCAACCCAGTTCACGTTCAATAGTAACCGGATCAAAAGTATCTGCCTGCCACATCTCCATTTGGTTGATTGCCGTACTTGGAATAAAATCGCATCCACGAAGCCATCCCCATTGTTTATACCACTCATTAGCCTGCTCTTTTGTCCAGACTTCACGAACAGAAACTGTTTTCTGACTGCAGGCAATCAACATAATACCAATAAAAAATGAGAGTAATATCTTTTTCATATAATCGTTTTACTTTATCAAATTAAAAATCTTTTTATTTTCTCCATGTAAATATTACCATATCACCCGGTTCGACTGCTATCATAGAACCGTCCGGAGCTGTTGTTGAGCCATTTTTCAACACCCGGCTTACAGCACTATCCACATCAATAGACAGATTCATCACATTACGAAAATCTCTATTTACCACCACAAGATATTGATTACCATCTTTCTCCAGAACAGAGACAACAGCACCTGTATCACTCGTAGTCAATGATTTTATAGGAGTCGGCAGACTTCCCAAAGCTGTCGTTCCTTCAGGTATTTCACTTCCGGTGTGAGATACTGAAATAACCTGTGCTCCCAAGAATATACCCGCAAGTTGTTGTACTTCCTGATTAACTGTCTTGACCAAATCATAAACTTCAGTCGGTTCGTCATGTTGAAGTCCGCGATAGGTAAAATACTGGATTGCCTGCGCACCATAAGCCAAATCACTGAAGACTTGTAATCTCAACTCGGGCAATGTCGGTATCTTATAAAAATGAGTTTCATCAAGCTTATGGGAAAGTGCAAGTGCAAATGCCCAGAACGGCTTATTATTCTCTTTAGCTGCAGCCGATATTTCTTCCAGATTCCGATACCAGTCCGGACGGACAATGCTTGGAGCACCATTTATAGATACAATAGGATAATTGTCAAACGAAATAAACGGAACAGGAACTTGTTCTATAAATGATTTTACATTTTCTGAATAAAGCTCTTTTCCCCATGCCCAGTTAGGGTACAGATTTATATAACAAGGATGATGGCTGTCGATGGTTTTAATCTTCTTCACCAATTCGCCCAAACCCGGCAAATCATTCACTTCCGGTTCATCCTTCAAATGGTAGGCATACAAAGCCGGATGATTCATCATCGCTTTTACGACCTCTTCGGCAGTACCGACAGATAAGAGGTCCTTACAAGAAGTTATCATTTTCACTCCGGTCTTCTGTGCGGCGTCAAGCGCCTTCAATGTTGTCTCCAAATCATCATACCATCCCAGATAAATATTAATGCCGGATGCTTTCATCACCGGAAATTTCTCCAGCGACTTATCTGCTTCCACTCCGGTCCATGCTATAATCGGAAACTCTCCATCAGTTGTAGGAATATAAGAATTACCCTGTATGATCTCAAGTTCCTGTGTCTTCACTCCGTTAGGCACCACACGGAATACAGCTGTACGTCCGGTTCCCGTATTTGCACTTGCAGTAATTGTCACAGTTCCATTTCCGCTCCCTTTGGCCGGAGAAATGGTAACCCAGGACTGATCTGTCTCATTTACAAATTTCCATTCCGTATTAGACTTTATCGAATAAACCTCCGTAAAACCTTCATTACCGATCTGTAACTTCTCCAAATTCCCAGAAATTGAGAAAGAAGCTTTCTCCGGATCCATCGAACAAGACATCAACAACATTGGCAACATCGAGAAAAAGAATGTAACCAGAAATTTTTTACTATATGTTTTCATTGATATATACATAATTCTATTAAATATTAAATTAAAGACTATTAATATTGATTCTCCCTTAATTATAAGGAGACAATCGTATCACTTCTTTGGCTTTATCAATCTGTATCGTATAAAGTCCGGCTTTAAAATCAGGACCGGGAATCAAATCACCGGGAGCACTTCTCGTTATCAAGTTAGCAGGCTCAACTGTATATAAATTCTTTGTATCCTCCTCTTGTGCCCAACCATATCCTCTATAGAATTTAAATCCCATCGTCTGATCAATATACACAACTGCTTCAAAAGCACTTGCTCCTACCTTCTTAAAGAAGAACCATTGGTGAGGATATGCGAAGTCCCAAGCAAGCGTAGCCACATAAGGTTCGCGTGGAAATCCGACTCCAGTACCGACAATATACATCACCTCCGGATAAAAAACATCCCGCGGGCGTTCCATATACATGAAGCCATTTGATGTATTATATTTCAAGTTATAAAGTACCGACGGACCATCGAATTTTGCTTTGCTCCCTGAAACATCTTTAAAGAATTCCGGCCGGAGCATATTGGTGACATCACTACCAAAACCTATAAAATTAATCTTGGCACTTTCCACCAATTCAACATCCAATTGAACATATCCTCCTCCCACATCAAAGAAGCGGGACTTATCAATATCAATGCTGTATGTCAAAGTCTTATCAGCCTGGAAACTCAACATATCAAAAGTGATATTCTCCAATGTATAACTCCCTACCTTAGGAGTAGGAATCGAAGTTGCCGCATCATCAGCCACAACCGCAATCTTATTGTCTGAATATCCCCATACCAACCCGGAATAATCAGGTTTATTATTTATTATCTTTTCGGCAACTTTAAAATGGTCGCCAATCCCTGCCAAATCCGCCGCACTCGTCCGGAAACTATAATCCGTTTCATTCTGACTCTCCTTGTCCATTTCATACACATTTCCCAAATCATCAACAAGGTATAATTTGGAAGGTGTTTCCGGACGGGTCACCGCCACACTTGCGGCCTCATCCAAAGTCAGGGTCGATTCATTGCCACCTAAATCGTTTACAGCCTTTATAGTTACCACAGGACGGCCATTCTGGAAACCAGCAACAAAAGGTAAAGTAGCTTCCTCTTCAATAACCGCAGAACGTCCGCTCAATCCTTTAGACAAATTCAAGATTTCGGCTCCATCCATTGTCACTAATAATTGGAATGAAACCAAATCATTATATTCATCACTTACTTGTGCAGTGAACTTCACTTTATCACCAGCCGCCACAACCGTTTCACCATTCACTCCCCGCAACACGGCATTTTCTATTTTAGGTTTTGAAGGTGTAGGCCACTCCGGCCATTCACTTGGCTTACTAATATCATCTTTTGCACACGAAAGGAGCAGTAACGACGACATGAATAATACATATATCTTTTTCATTTTTCTTAAGATCTCTAGTTTAACAATAATGAATGATGACATTAATTGCGAGCTGCCGCAAGATCCGCTTTCCATCCCTCACGTTCAAATGTCTGTGCCAACACTTTTCCATAAGATTCCGAAGCTTGTTGAACCGCGTAATTAGGAATAGGCACATATTGATGTGTAGGAGCCACTCCTTTGATCTTCGCTGTACGTTGTGCATACTGATTAAAACGGATGAGATCTATTTTACGCATTCCTTCATACAACATTTCATGTCCTCTTTCCGTAAGTAAAGCATCCAGGAAAGCTTCTGCATTCGCTGTTGCCGATGACGGGAGATCTCCCAGTCCGGCACGCTTACGCACCTCATTGACCGCAGCTATAGCATCAGCGGACGGAGCTGCATTGTTTTTACGTACCTCGGCTTCCGCATACATGAGCAATACATCTGCCCAACGGGCTAACGGTATATCAGTCCCCTGAAAAGCCGTAGCTGTTTCAACCGGGAATTTATTAATGATAAAACCGTCCCATGTAGTAGTGTTCCGGTCAATCCAGGTTCCTGCAGTCGTATAATATTTGGTCAGGATAACTTCACGACGTTTGTCCGAAGGATCATATGTATCCCAAAATTTCGGAGACACGTTGAATGTTTGCCCCCATCCCTGCCCTTGCAAGTAGAAAGGAGTCGGATTCCCCTGATCGTCCACTCTGGCTGCATTATCGGGAGTAGCGAGCATCATCAGCGGGTTAAAGTTACCGGACTTATTCGTACCATCCGCCGTTTCATCACAACTGACAGCCATAATCACCTCCGAATTAAAGTTATTGGCATTTTTAAATTGCTCGATATAAGGATTATCCCCTTTTTTGAAAAGACTATACCGTCCCTTCAACTCATTATACATATCAATTGCTTTCTGATAATAACCGGACATATAATAGCCTTCATTCAAGCAATGCCGCATGATGCATACACGTGCATAGTCTTTATTGTAACGTCCCTGTTCCGGCTGCGTATCTGCAATATACTGATAAGCATAATCAAAATCAGCCATAATCCACTCCGTCATTTGCTGCAATGTCGGACGTACCAGATTTTCCAGCTTTGAAGGATTAATCAGATCGTTCGGATCGACAATCAAAGGAACAGGACCATATACATGTAATAAATAATACATCATCAATCCACGACAAAGACGGGCTTCAGCAATAAATTCCCTTTTACGCTCTTCGGAAACCACTTCGGTAGAAGCTTTCTCCAATGTTCCAATCACATTGGTGAAGTAGGAAATCTCACTTACTTTCGGAAAGTGGTTCGGCCTTTCATCATTCAACGCGCCGCTTGTGTAATAAACACACTGACTGAAATCGGCTTTAGAAAGGAAATAATATCCGCCTCCCCAACCATTATTCCACACGGCCATTTCATCTGTCGGATAATCAAAGAACTTCAGTACACCTCCGGCAGGAATATACCAACCGTGCTGATTGCCACTTGTTCCGGCACCGATCCAGTAGGTCCATGTTGTCGTAAAAGGCATATAGCAGGTCATCATAAATGATTCGTATTCGGATTCAGTCACCGGATAATTAGAAACATTCAACGTGCCATACATCTTCGGATCAAAATTATCCTCACAACTGCACATTATAAATGCAATCATGACAAACACCTTAAATAATTTATTCTTATTCATATTTTCAATCTTTTCTTTCGTTACAGGTTTTCTTAGAAACATATTTTTGCTCCGAAGGAGTATGTTCTCGTCATCGGATACTCCGCTTTGGAGCCGTCACCACCCGTCTTTATTTCAGGATCGACACCTACAAACTTGGTAAAAGTAAACGGATTCTGACAGTCGATAAAAACTCTGATAGAACTCACATAATCACCCACTTTTCCCAGCTTCTTTCCTGAAAGGTTATATCCTAAAGTGATATTCCTGACACGTACAAACGAAGCATTCTGATAATCTTCCTCAAAGCCTACGTTACCAGGTAAAGCGACAGCTTTTGTTGAAGCAATACCACGCCGGTTTCCATTCTGATTGGTTTGAGAATTCCAGATAGTATATACATATTTGTTCGAATTCTTGGGACTCGTATAATACACATCTCCGACAAGCGCCCAACGATATGCATAGTTATAGCGTGTACGTCCGAATTGTCCATACATAAATACATCCAGATCAAAATCTTTGTATACAAATGTATTTCCAAAGCCTATGTGAATTTTTGGAAGTGTATTTCGCATCTTTACATCATCAATCGTTATTTTATTATCCCCATTTGCATCCTTAATAATCGGATAACCGGGCTGTTGCGCGTCTGCCGGCAAAGATTTCTGCGATTCGGGCATATTGCTTTTATCTATATTGATAACGCCTTCCGTTTCATAGTAGTAATAAGCATTCACCGGTTCGTTCTTACGGATTCGATATTCTTCATAATAATAGTTGGGCATCCGTTCTTTCCAAACGGCATTATGATGTGATAAGGTCAATTGTGAGGTCCACTTAAACACACGGGGGATTTCAAAGTTAAGTGAGTTAATAGTCGCATCCCATCCGTAACGTACATAATGCCCATAATTCATCGGGACGGAAGATGTCATACTAAGCGGAGAGGCAGAGTCATATCCCAGCAAGTTGGTTACATCATTGCGGAACATATCAAAACTTCCCCAGATTCTATCTTTTAAAACTGAAAAATCTACGCCTATATTTTTCATGGTGGTCTTTTCCCAGGTAACATTCGGGTAATCAGGACCGCTCAGCAAATAGGGTACATAAGTCACTGAATTGTTAGAGAACTTGATATATTGGGCTGCCAGACTGAAAGTGCCATAAAGCGAACTACCCAGATTATCATTACCTGTCTGTCCATAACTGCCCCGAATCTTCAACTGGTCAATCCATGATATATGCTTCATAAACGGCTCGTTAGATAATTTCCAGGCTAATGATACTGAAGGGAAATAGGCATATTTCTTTCCCGGGAAAAACTTATCCGTTCCATCGCGGCGAATAGTGGCGGCAACCACATATCTGTCGAGCACATCCACACTTGCCCTGGCAAATTGAGAACGACGTTCATCGGCAGCTCTGAAAGAAGTCGGGTAGAAAGCGCCTTCCGCAGCTTCCACCTTATCAGCAGCAATGTGATCGTTAATCTGTTCGTAGTCAAGTTCAAGACCATTTGAATCGTTCGTATATCTTCCCATACCGACTACGGCATCGACACGTAACAAGTCTCCAAACTGCTTTTTGAAAGTCAATGTGCCTTCCATGGTCTGATTTCTACGTTCAACATATCCCAAATGCCCTCTTGATTTATACATATCCATAAAATAAATATCAGAAGGAATATACAAGTTACGATTGGCATTCTCCTTATTAATACCATACATCAAGCGGAAAGACAACATATCCTTGATTATATCCACATCGGCAGCAAAGTTTAGATAATAACCGCTTGTTTTAGTCCGGTCACTAACTTTTATCATTTCGGCCGGGTTAGGGTAATTTGAATATAAGGTAGGTTTTCCGTCCTCACCTCTGATCGGTAAATAAGAAGGATAAGTCAGAGCCGATTGTATGGCATCATACCCATTTCCACCACCCCCGCCACCGGAAGTTGAGTTTGTATATTTATTCTCATTTACATTGACAATTGCTGTCAACTTAAGAAATGGAAGCAATTGTGAAGATATGTTTGTCCGAAGAGCGTAACGTTCCATAGCGGAGTTTTCTACCGTACCTTCCTGTTTGTAATAATTTCCGGACAGATAATATTTCAGCAGTTTAGAACCACCCGTGATTGTGATATTATGATTATTGATGCTACCATCCTTTAATACACAATCCAGCCAGTCTGTTGTTTGAGCGGCAGCTATCTGTTGAGGTGAGAATTGAGGCACCCATTTATTATCAAAAGGTTTATCACCGTAAGGATACATACCGTTCGTAAATAAATAGTTTTCTTTATTGAAAATGTTGGCAACATTCATATATTCTTCCCCACTCAAAGGTTCCAGATACGAATAGTTTTTCACGATAGAATAATTTCCTTCATAAGTGATTTGGGGACGAGTCTCAGTACCTTTCTTTGTGGTGATCAATACGACACCATTGGCTGCGCCAATTCCATAAATGGAGGCAGACGCATCCTTTAATACTTCGATAGATTCAATATCTGCAGGATTAAGTCCGGCCAATCCCGAACGATTGATAGAGTTGGGCATAACCTGATTTCCGTTTCCAACTTCTAAAGAAGTGGAAGGCATCATTACTCCATCCACTATAAAGATAGGAGTACCTGCCCCACGAATTGAAAGGTCAACTGCTCCACCCGGTTGCGGGCTCGTCAACGTAGCTTCCAGTCCGGCAGCCCGCCCAAGCAACATCTGTGACATATTACTTGTTGCGGCTCGCGATATTTTTTCCGTTTTTACCGTTGCAATGGAAGTTGTCAGATTCTTACGGGTGGTCGTTCCATACCCTACCACAACAACTTCATCCAACTGTTTTGAATCCTCTTTCATCGTCACATTCAACGTCATTGGCCGGGTAATTTTCTGCGTATATGTAGTGTAACCTATTGAAGTAAATTTCAGTGTCGAGCCTTCCGGAACTTGCAACTGGTAATTGCCATCTATACCGGTAATAGTTCCTTGAGTAGCCCCTTCTATTATAACAGTCACTCCCGGAAGAACCTCGCCGGATTCGTCCACTACTTTGCCTGTCACCTTGACCGGCTGTTTGTTATCCTGTGATTGAGATGAGACTCTGTTTAATACAATCTGACGTTTTTCAATCGTATAAGATACTCCTTCTCCTTTAAAAAGTTTATCCAGTACCAGAGTCATCAGTTCATTTTTCACAGTAATGCTTACTATACGACTTACATCAACAATATCTTTGTTGTATAAGAAACGATATTCTGTCTGATTTTCGATACTAGTCAGGACCTCCTCTACAGTCACATTTTTCAGTCGCAATGTAATTTTGGCAGATTGTGCCAGGATAGGTATACTGATAGCTTGCAAAGCTATACAAAACAACCATATCGCACATATTCTTCCTATTTTTACATTTGCAGGTACATTAATTCTCTTTTTCATTTTTCTAATTGAAATAAGTTTCATACCTTTACATGTTTGGTTATTGGTTCTACAAATAAGTTGATTAACGAATAACTGAATCTTTGGAAAGGAAGGTGAGTCAGACCTTCCTTTTTTATCAGTTGTCGGAAGCTGAATTCACTGATTATGTCTTTCTCATGGCTTGTATTATTTAAAGGTTAATAAATGTGTTTTTCTCTCGTTTCTATCAATAAGACGTTTCTAAAAATAAAAGCCACATTGGATATCACATTATTTTTTCATCTGCACTATTTTTTCTTCAAACTATCGTTTATCCCAAATAATCTTTCTATTTTTACCCCCAACAATAGAACCTTTACTACAATACTATGCCGAATATCAAACAACAGACTTCCGACGACCGTATTCTGGTAATAGCACTGAAACAGGATGATAAACAGGCTTTTACCCGTCTATTCCATGCTTATTATAAAGACTTGGTATTGTTTGGTGGTACTTACATTCCAGAAAAATCTACTTGTGAAGATATTGTGCAAAATATCTTTCTCAAACTATGGAATGACCGGAAGTCATTGGAAATTGAGAACTCACTAAAGTCATATTTACTGAAAGCGGTCAGGAATTACTGTCTGGACGAATTGCGCCATCGCAGAATTATAGATGAACACATTGCTTACGAACTTAAATCAAGTGCTATACATACAGATACGACAGAAAACTACATACTGTATTCTGATTTATGCCGGCACCTTAAAAATGCGTTGGAACAATTGCCTCCTCAAGAAAGAGAAGTGTTCGAGATGAGCCGATTAGAAAATATCAAATATCAGGAAATAGCCAATCGCTTGAATATCTCTGTCAGAACGGTAGAAGTGCGTATCAGTAAAGCATTGAAGCAGCTTCGCATCTTATTAAAAGATTTTTATTTGCTACTTTTTTTCTTTCTTTGGCGCTAATGAATGTGGGATTTTTTTTCTGAAACGTCTATTATATATAAGGTAAAATGCATATGATAAATAAAGATTCAGACATAGAAATTGTAATCTCCAGATATCTCTCAAAAGAGGCTACACCAGAGGACATTAAGGTACTGGAAGATTGGATATCGGCTACTCCCGAAAACTATAAAAGCTTTTTGGCACAAAAAAACATATGGGAGATCAGTCACCCGGCCTTTAATCCGGAAGAGATAGATGTGGACAGTGCGCACAGAAAAGTAATGGAACAGATTCTCCATCAAAACCAACCGGTGTCCGTTCGTCCTAAGTTGTCCTTCCTGCACTATTGGCAGCAAGTGGCAGCTATCTTACTTCTTCCTTTACTGATATTATCTGCTTATCTTTATTTTAAACCCGCCTCTCAAATTGCAGAAACTTATCAGGAGTTATTCACTCCTTACGGGACTTGGTCGGTAGTTAATCTGCCTGACGGTTCTAAGGTTTGGCTAAATGCCGGAAGTTCTTTAAAGTATCCGACTCAATTCAATGATAAGCAAAGAGTTGTTTCGATGCAGGGGGAAGCCTATTTTGAAGTGGAATCCGATAAAGAGCATCCCTTCATCGTAAAAACGAAACAACTGACTGTAGAAGCTACCGGCACTGCATTCAACGTGAACGCATACGCTCCGGATCATGTAGCAGCAGTGACGCTAGTAAAAGGAAAGGTTGCAGTTACTCTTGACCAGAAAAAGACGATTTCCCTTTCACCGGGAGAGAAAATTGACTATAATCTAGCCACTTCTTTATATAACGTCAATAAGACCAATACTTATAAATGGTGCTCATGGAAAGATGGAATACTCATTTTTAGAGATGACCCGCTGGAATATGTATTCAAGCGTTTGGGACAGACTTATAACGTGGAATTTATTCTGAAAGACGCCGAATTAGGGAAGTATTCCTATAAAGCGACTTTTGAAGGTGAATCTTTAAATGAGATTTTGCGCTTGCTTGAAATGAGTGCACCTATTCGCTGTAAAGAGGTTAGCAACCGCCACACTAATAATGAGAAATTTGAAAAGCAGCGTATAGAGGTGAGCAGGACTATACAATAGAGGTAGTTTCAGTCTGTGTAAAAACGCCGTTTCCGTATGCTCTGACAAAGAATGATTCTCATTACTATGAGAATTAATTCTCATAGTAATGAGAAAAAGTTCTCACCGCAATGAGTATTTTTTCTCATTACGGTGAGGATGTTTGAGAATTACTTCATCTTATACACCAGTGTACCACCTTTTACAATATCTTCATGCGGGATTGTTTTCTTCGTATATGGTTCACCATTCAATGTAATACTATCCACATATTTATGTTCTTTCGATAAATTCTCTGCAACAATTGTGAAGGTCTTGCCATCAGCCAAGTACAAAGTCATCTTCGGCAACTGTGGAGCACCGAATACATATTCCGCACTCACCGGATCTACCGGATAGAATCCCATCGCACTAAGCATATACCAGGCAGACATCTGTCCGCAATCATCATTTCCGCAAAGTCCGTCGGGTTTGTTCTTATATTGAGTATCAAATATTTCACGAACTAATTCCTGTGTACGTTCCGGACGACCAGCCAATGCATACAAATAAGTAACATGATGACTTGGTTCATTGCCGTGAGCATACTGTCCGATCAATCCGGTAACATCTGATAAACTCTCGCCTTCTAGCTCAACTGTAAACAATGAGTCTAATTTATTCAGGAAAGGCTTTTCACCGCCAAACAACTGGATTAATCCCGGTACATCATGCTGTACATGCCAAGTATATTGCCATGCGTTTCCTTCCGTATAATCTCCACCAATACTCTCTGAATGCGCCAACGCACTTGGATTAAACGGAGCTTTCCAAGTTCCGTCCGCCTTACGCGGGCGCATGAACTTCGTCTCCGGATCGAATAGATTCTTATAATAGTCAGCACGTTTCGCAAAATAAGCGGCATCTTCCTCTTTGCCCATACGTCGTGCCATATCGGCAGCAGCATAATCATCATATACCGATTCTAAAGTAGAAGATACAGATTCTGCTTTTATCAGGTCTGTCGGGAAATAACCATATTTTGTATAAACTTCCCAATCAGACTTCAACGGATGAGATACGGTCTGCGTCTTCTTTATTATATTGAAAGCACGTTCAGCGTCAAAGCCACGGAAGCCTTTGCGATAAGCCTCGGCTATAACTGATACGCCGTGATTACCAATCATACAGAAATTCTCTTTACCCCACAATCCCCATATAGGTAGGAAACCTTGCACTTCGCCCTGTTCGATGAGAGAATTCACAAAACCGTCCACACGTTCGGGAATCACCAATGTATAAAACGGATGAGCTGCACGGTAAGTATCCCACAAAGAGAATGTAGAATAGAAAGTACCTGTTCCGGCTTTTACAATAGAGTCGGCGGCATTGCGATACATACCATCCACATCTGATATCTGATTGGGTTGAATCAACGCATGATAGAAACAAGTGTAGAAATTCGTTTTTTCATCATCGGTACCCTCTATTTCAATACGGCTCAAATAGTTATTCCATTCATTGTGGGCGGCAGTTCTTACTCCTTCAAAATCCCAAGCAGGAATTTCTGCCTCCAGATTTTTTTTAGCCCCATCTATGCTGGTGGTGGAAAGAGCCACTTTCATCACCAACTCGTCCCCCGGTTGCATGTCAAAAGAGGCAATGATGCGTTTTCCTTTTTCTGTTTCGCCCATCGGAAGATAAAGTGAATCGACTACCGGACGGTTGAATTTCATCACAAAGAAATAATCCTGATTGACCCATACCGTGTTATTGACATGTCCTGTCAGTGTTTGAGCATCTTCCCAGTTTACTTCACAACTGTTGACTTGTGAGTGATATTGCTCTTCTCTCCATGCAGGACCATGTTGCAAGTCAATCAATATAGAGGCAGAATCAGCCTTGTGATAAGTATAGCGGTGAAGGGCAGCATGGATGGAGGCAGTCAGTTCCGCTTTTACTAGTGGATCAGAAAGCTCTGCTGTGTAATATCCCGGAGTAGCCGCTTCTTTATCTTTAGAGAAATGACTGCGATAGGCATCCCACGCACGTACACGTGTACCTGTGACCGGCATCACCAAAATATCACCTAAATCCATACACCCCGTTCCATTCAGATGTGTTTGAGTAAATCCCCAAATCAAGGAATCCTCATAAACATATTCAGAACAATAGCGCCAACCGACCGCTCCCGTCACAGGACTGGTTTGTATCATACCGAAAGGATAGCATGCGCCGGGAAATGTATGACCATTATCAGCAGCCCCAATAAAGGTATTAACGTATTGAGTATAATCCTTTGTTTCCGTCTTTTCAGTCGGAGTACAGGAAGAATAAAAAAACAAGCCTGCTAAAACTGCGGCCATAAAAAGGTTTTTTCTTCTCATTATAATTAGATTGTTAAGTTAATGTCGCATTACATATGCTGATATTTATTTAATTTTTCACGATAATAGCTTTCTACATCTTTCCAATGATAATAAGGAGCTACATCTGTTTTTACCGGTTGCGGTAAGTTTGTTCAGAGAGTCAGCTTTCAATAAGGTCTGTTTTGGAAAACGATAATCATTCGGATCAATCAAATATCGTGAACCATGACGCATATAGGTGCTTATATAAAAAGGCTCGTACCCTTTAGGAGCAGCTGTCTGCTTGGCAGTAGGGGTAGGATATGCATAATAATTATTAGCG
Organism: Bacteroides luhongzhouii; assembly: GCF_009193295.2. NCBI lineage: Bacteria > Pseudomonadati > Bacteroidota > Bacteroidia > Bacteroidales > Bacteroidaceae > Bacteroides > Bacteroides luhongzhouii. The sequence continues at coordinate 469,574 of NZ_CP059973.1, forward strand.
GATAAATATCGGTTTACGTTGATCTCTTCACGAGCAGTTTGCGCCTGTACCGTCCATACGAACAAGAGCAGTAAAAGAACAGAGGTGAGTTTTCTCATAATATGATTATTCTATGTATTAATAGTTGTGCCACAAAATTAGAGAATTCTTCTCATTTAAAAGGATTAGATACAGACAAATATACTTAAATCTTACAGAAAAGAAGCTCCTATTTATGTGGATTCGCTGTGATAAAACAAAAATTCGTACGACTTATTGAATAAATATCAACTCAATTATTTATCTTTGTTAGCTTAATAACAAGCTGACGCAAAAACAATAAGTATATAATGAAAGATTTCTTGAAATTTACACTTGCCACGGTGACAGGTATCATTTTGTCAAGTATTGTATTATTTATAATCAGCATGGTAACGCTGTTTGGCATCATGTCCGCTTCGGACACGGAAACAATCGTAAAAAAGAATTCCGTAATGATGCTCGACTTAAACGGAACGTTAGTTGAACGTACGCAAGAAGATCCGCTAGGTATTTTATCACAGTTGTTTGGTGACGAATCTAACACGTACGGGCTGGACGATATTCTCTCTTCCATCCGGAAGGCTAAAGAAAACGAAAACATCAAAGGAATTTATTTGCAAGCAAGTTCATTAGGTACCTCCTATGCTTCCTTACAAGAAATCCGTAACGCACTGCTCGACTTCAAAGAGAGTGGAAAGTTCGTCATTGCTTATGCCGACTCCTATACACAAGGGCTTTATTATCTTTCCAGCGCAGCCGATAAGGTGCTGCTCAATCCCAAAGGAATGATTGAATGGAGAGGTATCGCTTCCGCTCCCCTGTTCTACAAAGACCTGCTACAAAAAATAGGAGTTGAGATGCAGGTATTCAAGGTGGGAACTTACAAATCTGCCGTGGAGCCGTTTATTGCAACAGAGATGAGCCCTGCCAATCGCGAACAAGTGACAGCATTTATCACTTCCATCTGGGGACAGGTGACGGAGGGGGTTTCTGCCTCCCGCAATATTCCAATAGATTCTCTGAATGTTTATGCCGATCGCATGTTAATGTTCTATCCGTCAGAAGAGAGTGTAAAGTGCGGATTGGCTGATACCTTGATTTATCGCAATGATGTGCGCAATTATCTTAAAAAACTGGTAGAGATAGATGAGGATGACAATCTCCCGATAGTAGGATTAAGCGACATGATGAACGTAAAGAAGAATGTGCCAAAAGACAAGAGCGGCAATATCGTGGCCGTTTATTACGCATCCGGTGAAATTACAGACTATCCGGGTTCCGCGACTTCCGAGGACGGGATTGTTGGTTCAAAAGTCATTCGTGACCTGCGCAAATTGAAAGATGACAATGATGTAAAAGCTGTTGTACTCCGTATCAATTCTCCGGGAGGAAGTGCTTTTGCTTCAGAACAAATCTGGCATGCAGTGAAAGAGTTGAAAACAAAGAAGCCGGTCATTGTCTCTATGGGTGATTATGCCGCGTCAGGAGGTTACTATATCTCTTGCGTTGCCGACACGATTGTTGCAGAGCCTACTACCCTGACCGGTTCTATCGGAATCTTCGGTATCATTCCTAATGTAAAAGGGTTGACTGATAAAATCGGTTTAAGTTATGATGTAGTTAAGACGAATAAATATGCTGATTTCGGGAATATCATGCGCCCGTTCAACGAGGATGAAAAATCATTGCTTCAAATGATGATTACCGAAGGATACGACACCTTTGTTAGCCGTTGTGCCGAAGGACGTCACATGACAAAGGAAGCGATCGAAAAGATTGCCGAAGGCCGTGTATGGACCGGGGAAACTGCTAAAAAGTTAGGATTGGTAGACGAGTTAGGCGGCATTGACAAGGCTTTGGATATTGCCGTGGCAAAAGCCGGTATCGAGGGCTACACCGTTGTTTCTTATCCTGCAAAACAAGATTTCTTTTCTTCCCTGCTTGATACGAAACCAACGAATTATGTAGAATCGCAATTGCTGAAAAGTAAGTTAGGTGAGTTCTACCAACAATTCGGTTTACTAAAGAATCTGCAAGAACAATCCATGATTCAGGCGCGTATTCCGTTCGAACTGAATATTAAATAAACTGTCATACATGGACGAACACTTTATAAAGATACATAAGTGGCTCTACCCTGCCTCCTGGCTCTACGGAGCAGCGGTAATGATGAGAAATAAACTCTTTGACTGGGAAGTGCTCCAATCAAAGAGTTTTGATATACCTATCATCAGCGTAGGTAATCTCTCTGTTGGAGGAACAGGGAAAACTCCGCACACTGAATATCTGATAAAGTCTCTCTGTAATCAATATAATGTAGCTGTATTAAGTCGGGGGTACAAACGGCATACGAAAGGTTATGTGCTGGCGACTCCGGAAAGTACGGCAAGAAGCATTGGTGACGAACCCTACCAGATGCATCAGAAATTCCCGTCTGTCACAGTAGCCGTCGACGAAAAGCGTTGTCATGGCATAGAAAAGCTACTTGCATTGCAAAAGCCTTCGATAGATGTTATTCTGTTGGATGATGCTTTCCAGCACCGATATGTCAAACCGGGATTGAGTATTCTGTTAACGGATTATCACCGGCTGTTCTGTGACGACACCTTGCTCCCCGCAGGACGACTTCGTGAACCAATTAACGGCAAAAACCGGGCACAAATCGTTATTGTCACCAAATGTCCACAGGACATCAAACCTATTGATTATAATATTATCACGAAACGACTGAACCTTTATCCATATCAACAGTTATTTTTCTCATCGTTCCGGTATGGCAACCTGCAACCGGTATTTCCTATGATGGTTCCGGACACAGATACCACTTCGGCAAACAATGAAATTGATTTGTCCTCGCTGACAAATACAGATATATTATTGATGACCGGAATTGCCTCACCGGCTCCCATTCTTGAAAGACTGAAAGATTGCACCAAACAAATAGATTTGCTATCGTTTGACGATCATCATAATTTCAGCCATCGGGATATACAGCTTATCAAAGAACGGTTTCATAGGCTGAAAGGAGAACATCGGTTGATTATTACCACCGAAAAAGATGCAACACGCCTGATTAACCATCCGGCTTTGGACAAGGAATTGAAACCATTTATCTATGCCTTGCCTATTGAAATAGAAATATTACAGAATCAACAAGATAAATTTAACCAACATATTATTGACTATGTTAGAGAAAATACAAGAAACCGCAGCTTATCTGAAAGGTAAGATGCATACCAGCCCGGAAACAGCCATTATTCTTGGCACCGGACTTGGCAGTTTGGCAAACGAAATCACCGAGAAGTATGAAATAAAGTATTCGGATATCCCGAACTTCCCGGTATCTACCGTCGAAGGTCATAGCGGTAAGCTGATTTTCGGCAAACTAGGCAATAAGGATATCATGGCTATGCAAGGACGTTTCCACTATTACGAGGGTTATTCGATGAAAGAAGTGACTTTCCCTGTACGTGTAATGCGCGAATTAGGAATCAAAACCTTGTTTGTGTCCAACGCCAGTGGCGGAACAAATGCAGACTTCGAAATCGGCGATTTGATGATTATCACTGACCATATCAACTATTTCCCCGAACATCCGCTTCGTGGAAAAAATATCCCCTATGGTCCTCGTTTCCCGGACATGAGCGAAGCATACAGCAAGGAACTGATCCGTAAAGCCGATGAGATTGCCAAAGAAAAAGGAATTAAAGTACAACACGGAATATACATCGGCACACAAGGTCCTACCTTCGAAACTCCTGCCGAATATAAACTATTCCATATCCTTGGCGCCGACGCTGTTGGTATGTCTACCGTTCCGGAAGTAATTGTAGCCAATCATTGTGGCATCAAAGTATTTGGCATTTCCGTCATTACCGACTTGGGAGTAGAAGGAAAAATCGTAGAAGTAACGCACGAAGAAGTTCAGAAAGCAGCCGATGCCGCTCAACCGAAAATGACAACAATCATGCGCGAACTTATCAACCGTGCCTAAACAATCACCCCGATTTATGAGAACTGAAATAGCATCTCTCGGTGAGTTTGGTCTGATTGACCGCCTCACCGAGGGAATCAAACTAGAAAATGAATCCAGTAAATATGGAGTAGGCGACGATGCCGCCGTTCTCTCCTATCCTTCAGAAAAGCAAGTATTGGTAACAACCGACCTGCTTATGGAAGGCGTACATTTTGACTTGACTTATGTTCCTTTGAAACATTTGGGATATAAATCAGCAGTAGTTAATTTCTCCGATATTTATGCCATGAACGGCACTCCCCGGCAGATTACGGTATCTCTTGGCCTTTCCAAGCGTTTCAGCGTAGAAGATATGGACGAGCTTTATTCCGGTATCCGCCTAGCCTGCCAACAATATAATGTCGACATTGTGGGAGGTGATACTACTTCCTCCCTTACAGGGCTTGCTATCAGCATCACTTGTATCGGCGATGCTGACAAGGATAAAGTGGTTTACCGCAATGGAGCAAAAGAAACTGACTTGATCTGCGTCAGCGGTGATCTGGGAGCATCCTATATGGGTTTACAACTATTGGAGCGCGAGAAAGTCGTACTAAAAGGAGATAAAGACATTCAACCGGATTTCACCGGCAAAGAATACTTGTTAGAACGCCAGTTAAAACCGGAAGCACGTAAGGATATCATAGAGAAACTAGCTGCCGCCAATATTGTCCCAACCTCTATGATGGATATTTCTGATGGTCTATCATCAGAATTGATGCATATCTGCCGACAAAGCAATGCCGGTTGCCGTGTGTACGAAGAACATATTCCGATCGATTATCAGACGGCTGTTATGGCTGAAGAGTTTAACATGAATCTGACGACTTGCGCCTTGAATGGCGGAGAAGATTATGAACTACTCTTTACCGTTTCTATCGCCGATCATGAGAAAGTATCACAAATGGAAGGAGTGCGCCTCATCGGGCATATCACCAAACCTGAACTTGGCTGTGCATTAATTACCCGTGACGGCCAGGAATTCGAACTAAAAGCACAGGGTTGGAATCCATTAAAGGAAGATAAACAATAGATTTCATTATATACTTGAAATATTTTTCATTATATACAACACTGATAATAAGCCAACTAGCTTTTTATCAGTGTTTTTTATTTCCAGAAGGCTTGCAGAATCCAAAAGTTTCACTACCTTTGCAACCGCAAAAGAGATATTACCGGACCAAACAACTACAAGGTGCCATAGCTCAGTTGGTAGAGCAAAGGACTGAAAATCCTTGTGTCCCCGGTTCGATTCCTGGTGGCACCACTTTTCAAGAAAGAAAAACGATGTAAATCCCTGAATTTCAAAGAAGTTCAGGGATTTTTCATTTCCAAGAATAAGCAAAATAAGTGGGATTGAAGCAGGCTATACGTCCTTATTCGGGGTCAATGTAAAAAACAGGTTGAAGTGTTAAAAAACTACCCGAGTGTGAGATTCTTTTTAGGCGCATAGCTTGGAGAGTCTGAACAGAAAGAATGGGATATCAGTAACGCCTCGGAATTGACTTCTGAATGCCTTGACTTTTGCGTTGAAAGATTCAGCGCCGGCATTGGTGGAACGGTTGACAAAGTAATTCAGGATTGTGTCATAGTGGTTGCGGAATGTTTCTGTAACAGTGCGGAATTGGCCTCCGGCCATTTTCTCCACTTTGTCGTACCATCGGGCAAGATTCAGCCGGGCAGTGTCCTTATCAACTTTTTGGTTGAATATGCGGGTGAGGTCCATGGCAAGATCATACGCGTGTTTCAGCTCGGGATAAAATTCAAAAATGATGTCGGCTCTCCATTGCTGGGACTTCGTCCATTTGGAGGCATGTTTTGTCAGAATGTATTTGGCACGTGCAAGGAGCTGTTTCCGGGTGTCGCCGTTGGCATAACGGTAAGGAACATACGGAATGCCCTCCCTGCGACAGCGTGCAATCTCTTCGTTTTCAATATCCCTTGCCATCCACCGCAGAGATATCCGCAGCTCGTCTATGGCATCGTAGTAGAGTTTATGGACATGAAAACGGTCGTTGGTCACGATGGCTTTGGGGAATGACCGACGGGCTATGAGCATCATGGATGACGAAAGGTCGAGCGTTATCTCTCTTACCGTCTTTCGTCTGGCAGAAGATATCTTCTCAAGAACTGCAATGACCGTTTCAGCCCTGGTACCACGTATCGCCGCAACAAGCGCGCCCTTCCCGCCGTGAGCGTCACGGTTGGTGACAAAGGTATAGAGCTCGCCGCAGCTGAGCGAAGACTCGTCGATGGCCAGGTTCGGACCGATGTTCTGCGGATATAGCACGTACCCATCGGCGTGACACAGCTGCTTCCACTGCCTGTAGCCACTGAAAATCTCCTTATACTGCCGCGATAGGTTGGAGCCATTTACACCGTAATGAGCACCGATTGAGCGTATGCTCTCAGGGGTGGATTCAATCCTCCTCTTTTAAAAAAGCAACGAACTCAGGGGTCAGGCGGCTGCCTTCTTCCGTCAGATCGTAGTCATAGGTAAAGATACTCCCGTCTTCCATGTCGCGCCACTTACGCCGTCGCACATGCAAGTATACCGCCTTCCCGCGAATCGGAAAATCCTGTATCACACGTTCTTCGGTAAAGCCATATTCGCGGACAGTACCCTTCTTGTAATCTTCGCGAGACATATAACCACGCTCGTCAAGCCAGTAATCCAGCCGTTCGTACGTTTCCTCGTAGTTGACAAACTCAAAGTTGGCCGTGATAATCTCCGGAAAGATTGTTTTTAATATCTGCCATTGTTTCATACCGCAAAGTTAGCAAGACTATCACATTTTAACAACCTGTTTTTTACATTGACCCCTTATTCGGGGGACGGTTTTAGAAAGCCTCAAATGTTCCACAATAGAATAGCTACTTCATTCTTTTACAACCTGTTGCACTATTTTACATAACAGGGTTTCCGGTTCGATTTCCTAACTTTGTATCATTAAAAATTGGACAGGATGGAAAGAAAAAGATTCAGTGTTTTGTTCTTTATCAAGAGAAGCAAACTGTTAAAAAACGGAGAAGCACCCGTGCGTGTGCGTGTCACTTATGACCGCTTATATGTGGAACTTCAACTAAAACGGAGTATCAAAGTCCCACTTTGGTCGCAAGATAAAGAGAAGTCAATAGGCAAAGACCGTAATTCCGTAGAACTAAACCACTATATTGACGCTTTGCGTGTAAAGTTCTACCAAATTTACCAAGATTTGGAACTGGAGGGAAAGATTATCTCTGCCCGTGCTATAGTAAACCGTTATCAGGGGAAAGACGAGACATCCAAGACATTATACAATGTATTCAAAGAGCATAACGATAACTGCCGGAAGCTAATCGGAACGGACTATGCCGACATCACTGTAAGACGCTACGATAATTGCCTTAAATATCTCATGGAACTGGTTAAACGGGATTACAAGGTAGATGATATGCTACTGCGTGAGGTAAACGGGGAACTGGTGCGCAAATTCGATTTATACCTAAAGACGGAGAAACATTGCGCACAAAATACCGTTATCCGGTACATGAAATGCTTCAAGAAAGTGATAAACCTTGCCATTGCCAACGAGTGGTTAACGAAAAATCCGTTTGCCGGAATCAAGTTTCACGAAGTCGAAGTAAACAAAGAGTTCCTCACCCAAGCCGAGATAAACAAGATTTGGCACAAAGAGTTCAAGATAGAACGATTGGAACTGGTGCGGGATGTCTTTATTTTCTGTGTGTACACCGGGTTGGCGTTCATAGATGTGTATAATTTGCGTTCTGAACATATTTCAGAGGATAGCAACGGTAATTTGTGGATAGTGAAAGCCCGTGAAAAAACAAGCAACCTTTGTAATATTCCGCTTTTGAGCATCCCTAAACAGATACTTGAAAAGTATAGGGATAACCCGTACTGCCTTGACAAAGGGGCTTTACTTCCTGTGCCTTGCAATCAGAAAATGAACAGTTACTTAAAAGAGATTGCCGACCTTTGCGGAATTAAAAAGAATCTGACCACGCACACAGCCCGGCATAGCTTCGCATCCGTCATTGCGCTGGCTAACAACGTGTCGCTGCCGAATGTGGCTAAAATGCTGGGGCATTCATCCACGCGAATGACACAACATTATGCGAAGGTATTAGACCAAACGATATTAAGAGATATGCAAGCCGTTGAAAAGCACCTTTCAGTATAATCACAATCAAAGCCGGCAATACTGTTTTTAAATAAAACGAGATTGCCGGCTTTCAATCAACCTATAAATCAAGAAAACAAGATAGCAATATTTCAAGATGTCAAGCTATCACTATTTTAAACCTGGACTTCGGGAATGTCTATCCAACAATTCCATGATGTCACTTTCCCGGTAGATTATCTTTCCCGGAAGCTGTACATATCCCAGCATCCCCGTATCCCTGTAATCCTGCAAAGTACGTTTGCTGATACACAGCTTTTTGCAGACTTCCTCACCCGTCAGGTAGTGTTCGCCGTTCAACACCGGGCGATAGTTCGTTACCATGTTTTCCACATTTTCCAGCACCCTGTCAAGGGATGAAAACAATACCAGCGTGGCATCGGAATCTTTCGTAATCAAATCCATACGTTTTATTTTTTAGAATTGTTATTCACTTGGTTCTGTATAAAGGCATCCACATCCGAAGCCTTATAGTAAATCTTTCCGTTAATCTGCGAATAAGGCAGTTTCCCAGTATCACGGTAGGTTTGCATCGTTCGGGCTGATACGTTCAGCAAACGGCAGGTGTCGCAGTTATCCAGCCAATTAACCCGTTTCTTACGGGAACAGAGCGCATCCATACGCCGGATAAAGGTTTCAAACTTCTGCTGCCAAAGCTCGAATGTTTTCTTTTCAATGGTTACTATTTCCATATTCTGACTTGTTTTTGTTATTACTTCGTTTTTCTTATTTGATGCAAATATATATGCTTGAATAATAGCTTGTTGCTGCTTGTCCGCTCATGTCTTTTCATTTGTGCCATTGACCGGTATCAGTGTTCCAATGATAACGGAAACTGCAAGAAAATAAGAGAAAGAGCGAAATTTGCCGGTAGCTTTTCATTCTCTTAAAATAAATAAGGTGGAGAACACAAACGAACTTATTATAACCCGATATTAATGTGGTGCAGGGCGCAGCAAAGCGATTCCAAACGCCTGACGCTTTGTTTTTTACCGTTTTTTCTTATTTTATTTGTGGTGCTAATTCAAAAAACAAAGCACTATGAACAATCCATTCGAAGAAATTTTCAAGCGGCTGGAAAACATCGAAAAGATGATTTCTCCCGTAGTCGGCACACAGCCCAACGAACAGGTCGAAAAAGAGCCTGTGTTAGTCAAAATATCTGTTGCCAGCAGCATAACCGGATATTCCGTTAATTACCTCTACCATTTAGCTGCCAGCGGAGCGATACCATGTGTCAAGCGTGGACGTTCCTTGCGTTTTGATATGGACGAGTTGAAAAGGTGGATACAACAGCAATATGTTCCGGCTTCTAACAGGCTTTCCGATGAAAAAGAAAAGAGATAACGAAGCGGAGCGCATTGAGGGCAAACTATCCAAAAACGAGCGTATCGAAAGGCAGCTTAACGTCCTGTATGACTTCCGGTTTAATACCGTGAAAAGCCGGACGGAATACCGGGCAGCAAATACCTCCGGCTTGTACCAGCCTGTTACGAAGTTCGCTTTGAACTCGTTCAGGCGCAGGCTGGATGTTACCGCAGGCGTTTCCACCTCTGCCGACAACATCCGTATGATACTGGAAAGTGATTTTGCCGAGAAAGTGCATCCTATACGGGAATATTTCACTGCCCTGCCCTTACTGAATCCCGCCAAAGATGGATATATCAAAAGACTGCTCGATACGGTACAGGTAGCCAATCCCGATAAATGGGAAGAATATTTCACGAAATGGCTTGTCGGCGTGGTAGCCAATGCGATGAACGACACAGGATGTCAAAACCATACCTGTTTAGTCCTGACCGGTGACAGACAGGGACAGTTCAAAACATGGTGGCTGGATAACCTTTGCCCGCCCCCGTTAAAGAACTACCTCTTTACAGGTAAGATAGACCCGCAAGGCAAGGACATCCTCACACTGATAGCCGAATACCTGTTTATCAACATTGACGACCAGCTAAAGGAACTCAACAAGCAGAATGAAAATACCTTAAAGAACTTGATTACCACCCCGGCAGTCAAGTACCGCAGACCATATGATATTTACATAGAGGAATACCCGCACTTAGCCAGTTTCATGGCTTCGGTGAATGGCAACGAGTTTTTGACCGACCCGACAGGCAGCAGGCGTTTTTTGCCGTTTGAAGTCCTGCACATCGACAAGCCGACAGTGGAAAGCATCTGCATGGATAACGTCTATTCGGAAATCATGTACCTGTACCGGCAGGGTGTGCGTTACTGGTTCAATGATGCGGAGATTGAAAAACTGCATCTAACGAATGCAGCGTTTGAGGTGCAGACAATTGAGTTTGAGATGCTGATGCAGTATTTTGAGAAGCCAAGCGATGAAGAAGAAAGCCTTTTCTTTATGACAACGGCGCAAATCCTCACCCGTTTGCGGGAAGTATGCCCTATGCAGTTATCAGAAAAACGGTTAGGCGAAGCATTGCGTAAAGCCGGATTCAAACGGGTACAAAAACGCATTCATAGCAGCAATTATTCGGTATATGGGTACAGGATAAAGCATGTTTTAGTACCCTACACTGATAACGATTATGGTTAACACAATCGTTTTAAAGTTGGCTGCTACTGCATGCAGTAACTAGCTCAAAACATCTTACTGCGTTCTATTTATTGAATATCAGCAATTTATATAGCACGCAGTAAGCAGTAAGATAAAATCCTGAACTTTTGGGAATTTTTCAGAAAAAAGGAAATAAGAAAACAAAGTAGGTAATATTTCTATCTTTTATAGGGAAATAACTTACTTATCTTACTGCATAGAACATAATCCCTTGAAAAAAAAGAAAATAGGCGTAGTAAGCAGGTTGTTTTTCTTCTTACTCTTTTCTTACTTCATTACTGCAATTTACAAACATTCAAAAAATAAAGATTATGACTTATAAGGAAGCTAACGACATAAGTATCAAGGATTATTTGGAATCACTCGGCATTCTGCCCGTAGTGGACAAGTTTTATTACGGCATGTACCACAGCCCGTTCCGTCAGGATGATACGCCCAGTTTCAAGGTCGATTACGGCGTGAACCTATGGTGTGACTTTGGAACAGGCGAGGGCGGTTCGCTCATCGACCTTGTGATGAAGCAATACGGCTGCAACGCTTACGGGGCTATCTGCCGGCTGGAACAGGGAAACGGCAAATCTTTTTCTTTTCAAGGGAAAGAACTTTCGGAAAGAAATCCAACAGATGAAAGGAAGCGACCCGGCAACCCGGTAGAAATCCGCAAAATCCAGCCGTTGCAGAACCCGGCACTCATAGATTATTTGAAAAGCCGGAATATTCCCCCTGAAATGGCAGCGCACCATGTGCAGGAAATGTATTACCGTATCGGTGACAAATCCTATTTTGCGCTTGCTTTCAAGAACGATGCCGGAGGGTATGAGCTTCGCAATTCCCGTTTCAAGGGCAGCACATCCCCCAAAGACATTACCCACATACGACAGCCGGGGAAATCGAATGATACCTGTTTCGTATTCGAGGGAGTTATGGACTATCTTTCTTTTATAGCCATCCGGCAGAAGACCAACCCTGTCTATCCCTGTCTTGACTGGCAGGATTATGTTATTCTGAACTCGACCGCCAACGTGGATAAAGCTCTATACCCTTTAGCCGACTACGAGAAAATACATTGTCTTTTGGATAATGACGAAGCAGGACGCAAAGCCGTAGAAGCCATACAAAAGGAATACAGTTGGCATGTGCGTGATTCATCCTATCTGTATAGTGAATGCAAGGACTTGAACGATTACCTGTGCGGGAAGAAGTTCAGCCAGCAAACGGATAGGATGCAACAGGTAGCCAAACAATCACAACCGGAGAAGCAAACACAGCCAGTCAAGCATCAACAGCCGGAAGAGAAAAACAGACAATCTCCCGGTGAAAAAAGAAAAAGGGGCAGGCGATTGTAACCGGTAGGACAGGCACAATGTACCAACGACAAGCGGTGTGATTTTGGAGAGCAAGGTTATGTTTCGGTAGACCGAAACCCTTTGCTTTGCTCATCGCAAAGGGAAATTTCTCCCGTTGGTCGCAATTTCTAAGATACTACCTAAAAAGCAAAAACGTATGACAGAGATAAGACACAAGTCAGGAGGTCGCCCGGCAAAGAACCGGATAGACAAACAAAAACGGGTAGTCAGTACAAAGCTGACAGAGTTACAGTATTACGCTATCAAGAAGCGAGCCGGGGAATCCGGTCTGCCTATTAGCGAATACGTCCGGCAAGCGGTTGTTTCGGCAGAGGTAATACCCCGGCTGAACAGACAGGATGCAGACACTATCCGCAAATTGGCAGGAGAAGCCAACAACCTCAACCAGCTTGCACACCGTGCCAATGCAGGAGGGTTTGCGCTCGTGGCTGTGGAGCTTGTGAAACTGAAAAACAGGATTATTGAAATCATAAACCAGTTATCGGATGATTGGAAAAATAAAAAAGGGAAGCGGATTTAAAGGCTGTGTGAACTATGTACTTGGCAAGGAACAGGCAGCTTTGCTTCATGCGGAGGGAGTATTAGCCGAAAGTAAGCAGGACATTATCCGTAGTTTCTGTATGCAAACAGAAATGAATCCCGGTTTGAAGAAGCCAGTCGGACATATTGCGCTAAGTTATTCGGCAGTGGATGCCCCAAAACTAACAGACGAGAAAATGATACAGTTGGCACAGGAGTACATGCGTGAAATGAAAATCACCGATACGCAATATATTATCGTGCGGCATCAAGACCGGGAGCATCCGCATGTGCATATCGTATTCAACCGGATAGATAATAACGGTAAAACCATTTCAGACAGCAACGATATGTACCGGAACGAGCAAGTTTGCAAAAAGCTGAAAGAAAAACACGGACTGTATTTTGCCAAAGGGAAAGAACAGGTGAAACAACATCGTCTAAAAGAGCCGGACAAAACGAAATATAAGATTTACACGGCTGTAAAGAATGAAATCAGAAAATCAAGGAACTGGCAGCAGTTACAGGAGCAGTTAACGGAAAAAGGAATCAGCATTCAGTTCAAACACAAAGGGCAGACGGATGAGATACAGGGTATTTCCTTTTCCAAAGGTGAATACACGTTCAAAGGCTCGGAGATTGACCGCATTTTCAGTTTTTCCAAATTGGATAAATATTTCAGGAATGCAAGGTTGACAACAGCCGGAAGCAACAAGCAAACGATTACCCCACAAACACAGGAACCAGCAATAAACAAAAGTGATAATTCGCTACTGGTAGGTTTAGACGGTTTGTTTTCCGTTTCCTCCTCTCCGGTTGATGAAACGCCTGACAATCCCGATTTGAGAAAGAAGAAGAAAAAAAAGAAACGACAATTTAAGTTATAAGCGTATGGAAGAAAATTTGATTTTAGAGGGGCTTCTCTCTATGGTTACGGAACTGAAAGAGAAGCAGGAACAACAGGTGACACCAGCCAGCCGGGAGGAAACGATAAACCGACTGGATGTTATCGAGCAGCGTATTTTGGAACTACAGAGAAAGCCTGCCATTCCTGAAAACATAGTGCAGGAGATTTTAAGTCAAATCGCCAGTATCAAGCAAGGACAGTCCGAGAACCAAAAACAAGACCTTGAAGATATAAAGGGGCTTATCGTAGCTTCACACAGGTATTTCAAGGAGAAAGTAAAGATATTGTTTCCGGCTAACACACAACAATTGGAAAAGATAGAACCCAGTTCTTTATATGACAAAATTCTAAACCTGATTACTCCCTACTTAAAACCTAAATACTTTCTTTTTTCATCAGGAATACTCATTTGCCTTATATCGTTAGTCCTGAATATCCGCTTTGCGGAACGGATGCAGCAGTTACAAGACAATGATATAAAATACCGTTATCTCCTGATGAAAGGAAAGGCAGACGGAAGCAGCTTCGATTTGCTGGAAATGAATTTCAGCCGGAAACGGGATAATGCTTTTATTCAAAGCGTAACAGATACGGTTATAGATTTTGAATATCGTAGCCGTAAGCAAGCGGAAGCGTTGGAACGTGCAAGGCTGTTGGACGAGCAAGCCAAACAGTTAAAAAAGGAAGCGGATAAGTTAGGAAAACCATAGAAAAAAGAGAGCCGGAGTAAGTGATACCCACCACTCCGGCTTATCTGTCTTACTTCTTTTCCCCGAACTGCTTTTCAAAGTTACGGAGCATGACCGCATTAAACCGTTCCTTGATGAACTTCCGTACATCCGAAGCCCGGTAATAGACTTTTCCACTAATCAACATATAGGGAAGCTCGTTTTTGCTTCGCAGCCGTTGCAATGTTCTGATACTCACTTTGAATAACAGGCATAAATCCTGATTATCCAGCAGGTTATCATCTTCGGGCATCACCTTACCGGCATTACGCAATACCCGTACATCCTTGCAAAGCTCATCCAATTTATCAAATAGCTTTTGCATCCATTCTTTGAAATCGTAGTTTTCTATATACATATTTGCTTCATTTTTCAGATTATACATTCTCGTTTGTCAATCGATTGATGAAGCAAAGTTCAGAAAACCAGCGCAAAGAAATTACGGGGTAGTACATGGAATCCCCTATAAATTGAAACTAAGTCATTGATTATCTATATCCTTTTTTATCATGTTCGTTTCGGATAAGGTCAGCCAATCCATTAAGAAATTCGGTCAGCTTGCCCGGCTTTCGCTTTATTACGTCCTCATGCTTTTGGTGATAGTCTTTCAGTTGAATGTTAAACACCCATTCAAAGGCTTTAGACAAGTCGGACAAGAAAGCTGGTTTTCCATTTTTATAGACGATACGTTTGGAAAGGAATAAACCGCTGATAATTTCCATTATATCAATCAGATTTGTTTTGTCTGCCAAATAAAGAGGGGAAAAAGGTTGTTTGTTAAAGTGTGATTTGAATTGCTCCGGGTACTTGATACGCCATTCCACAAGGCGTATTTCATTGTTCAGTAGCCCAATCGCTTCATCAATAAGATACAAATAAGGCATTTTTTTCTTGCTCAAACCGCACATGATACGATTTAAGTCTATACAATCCGAAAGAAAGGTAGCGTAGTAAAACGCTATTATTCTGTTCATTGATACTAAAATCAGCCAAGTGAATAGCCAATTCCTCAATAGCTTCCATAAACTCTGATACGGAAACTTTACGTTGTGAGCATTCCGATAATAATCGAAAGAAACTCAAATCTGATATTTTGTTCATACAATAGAAATACTAAATGTTTTTTTATTAAGCACATATATTTGTCATCCCATTAAATAGCATTCAAGTGAAGCTATTGAATAAAAAACATTCCCAGCATTGTGAGCTTCTAATTTTTGTGCATCTAAGCAAGAAGTTACCCATGAAGCAGATAAACATCGTATTCCAACTTCCCTACAAGACACAATATCTGAAACTGTATCACCTATATATATCATTTCATCCGGTTGTAATTTATAATCTGCGAGCAGTTCCCTAAAATTCTCTGCTTTATTATTTTTGAAAGGATTTCCAGTTTTTACTTTATCAAAACACGTGTCCATATTAAATTGACGTAATGTTATCGCACAGCTCTTTTCTCCTTTTCCTGTAACCAAAGCAATAAGAATAGATTTCTTTTTTAACTTCTCAATCAGTTCTGTTATACCGTCAAAAGGACGAGGGCACATTATATGCATTTGTTCGTATATCACGTAGAAGTCATCCAAAGCATTTTCCCCATTATAACCAACAAGTTTTTTTATCATCCCTTTTTCATTTAACCCAAAAGTTTCTAAAATATCATTTTCGGATACATCATTAAGAGTAACATAGGGAGTTACTGCCTTTTTTAAGGCTTTGAGGCACATGGGAATTGTATCTCCGATTGTACCGTCTAAATCAAAGGCTACTAATTTAATCATAACCTTACATTTGATTGATTTTCCGTATCACCCGGCAAGGATTTCCTACCGCCAAGCTATTTGCCGGAATATCTTTGGTTACAACACTTCCTGCACCAATCACACATTTTTGCCCTATTGTCACTCCCGGTAAAATAATTACTCCACCGCCAATCCAGCAGCCATCCTCTATCATGACAGGGAGGGCAAAAGTTCGACGGACATATTTACAGCCATCCGGGGTTTCTGTCAATACAAGCCGTTCATTAAACTCTACTGGGTGAGTTGCCGTATAGATTTGCACATTAGGTGCTACCAGTACATTGTTCCCTATGGTAATCTTATTGCAATCGACAAATGTACAACCGGTATTTACAGTGACATTATCACCGATATGTATATTGCATCCATAATCACATATAAACGAATGACCGACAGAAACATTTGCACCTATGCTTCCAAACATTTCCTTTAGTAAGGCATATTTTTCAGTCTTTTGGTCATACGGCAAAGAATTGTATTTCATCAACAAGTGATGAGCTTTACTTTTCAAATCCATAAAAAATGGGTCGTGGCAATCATACCATTCACCAGCCAAACATTTTTCCATTTCAGTTTTCATAAGCTATAATTTTAAATATGTTGCAAAGTTATACCGATTGTTCGGCTGATTTCAGGTATTATTTTTCGTTATTTTGGTATTAATCCGTTTTTTAGGGCTATATTTATGGCATGAAAAGAGAAAACCTACATCAACCATTCGAAATTAGTTTTAGCGAGCTTGACGAATCCTTGCTAAAAGAGCATGAACATACCTTTTTTGAATTAGTATATATTCTTTCAGGAACAGGCATCCAATGGATTAACAACAATATGTTTCCTTATCATGACGGACATTTGTTTATGATTACTCCCGGAGATACGCATTCTTTCGAAATCCATACAACAACTAAGTTTGTCGACATCAAGTTTAACGACATATATATACATTCTTCTGTTTTCGGTGCTGAAAATATTCAAAGACTGGAGTTTATTCTTCAACATGCTAATCATCAACCCGGTTGTATACTAAGAAATAAAGTAGATAAGTTACTGGTGAAACCCATGATTGAAGCTATTATCAGGGAATATATTAACCGAAATTTATACAGTAAGGAGATTATAACACAAATAATTAATACGATTATTATTGTGGTAGCACGCAATATCGCAATGTTCTTGCCTGAACAGGTGGATGAATGCTCTGAGGACAAATCGCTTGACATATTACAGTATATTCAAGCAAACATCTATAAAACAGGTAAAATCAGAGCAAAAGATATAAGCCAACATTTTGGCATTTCGGAGAATTATTTAGGACGATATATCAAAAAACATACTAATGAAACTATGCAGCAATACATTTTAAACTACAAACTAAAGTTAGTAGAAAATAGATTATTGCATAGTCAAATGAGAATTTGTGAAATCGTTGAAGAATTGGGATTTACCGATGAGAGCCATCTTAATAAGTTTTTCAAAAAGTATAGAGGATGCAGCCCCTCTAATTTCAGAAAGAACAATTTGAAGTAAACCATATACATATCCTTGTTTTTAGAGTTATTGAAACAATAGAAATGACTATTTTTGCATTATATTTATAGATGTCTATGACAAATACAGAAACCATACAATCACTCATCGATAGCGGAGAAGGCTATAATGTAGAGTTTAAAGTTCGTGTACCTTCAAAAGTTCGTGAACTAACAGAGGAAATTTGCGCTTTTGCTAATGCGGACGGAGGATATTTACTCATTGGTGTAGATGATAACGGTCAGATTATTGGCACAGATTTAGAGAATGACAAACGTTCAGCCATTCAAGGCTCTATCAGTGAAATATCTCCGGCTTTTCATTGTGATATGTATGCGGTAAATATCGGTGATAAGACAGTTTGGGTAATTGATGTTCCGTCAGGGAAAGATAAACCTTATATATTTTCCGGTTCTATTTTTGTGCGTGAGGGAGCAAACTCACAGAAACTTCGTACTGTCGAAGAAATGCGCAGTTTCTTTCAGGAATGCAACAAAATATTTTTTGATGCTATCCCTTGTTCGTGGTTCAACATTTACACAGATGCGGACGAACAAGCGATAAAAGACTTTCGCACGGAAGCAAAGCTAAGTCCATCGACTGCCAACAAACAGATATTTGAGAATTTGGAACTGTTTACGGATAAAGGAGTAGCCAAGAATGGAGCAGCCATGTTCTTTGGGAAACAACCTGAACGAAAGTTTCCACACGCAGTAACAAGATGTGTCCTTTTCAAAGGAACAACCAAAGTATATATCATTGATGATAAAACCTTTGGCGGTCCACTATACCAACAATATTTGCAGGCTATGGCATGGCTGGAAAGTAAACTGCAAGTAGCTTATAAAATTGAGGGGGCAGGACCAAGAGAAGAAATTTGGGAAATTCCTCTTACTGTGTTCAAAGAAGCCATTATTAACGCTCTCTCACATCGTGATTATTACGAACAGGGAGCAACCATTACAATAGAAATGTTTGATGACCGGGTAGAGGTTTCTAATCCCGGAGGGCTTTTGCCTATCGTAGCTAAAGATTTCGGGCACAAGAGTATGACACGTAATCCCTTAATCTTTGGATTATTTACCCGCATGCATTTGGTGGAAAGGGTTGCATCCGGTATTCCCCGTATGCAGGAAGCCATGAAAGAAGCTAATCTTCCTGAACCTGAATTTCATACGGACGGGATGTTTACGGTTATATTCAAAAGAGGTATCAGTATCAAGAATGATACTGTAAATGATACTGTAAATGATACTGTAAACTCAAAAGAACAAGAAGTACTAAATATCATCAAGCAATATCCGGGACTTAATTCGTCTAAGATTGCAGGATTAATAGGCAAAAGTGTTCCGACTGCTAAACGCTACTTAAATTCTTTGGTTAGATTAGATTTGATAGAGTTTAGAGGGGCACAGAAAAATGGAGGATATTATTGGAATAGCCAAAAGAGATGAAACACCAAGTAAAAATTATCATCATATTTAAAATTAGTATTTACAAATTTGCCCTATGAAAAATGTCAATATTCTATCTATCACAGAAGCTTATCGAAAACTAAGTAATACACTATTCCAAAAACTTATGAATAGTTACGGAATAATCAGTGGAATAAAAGATTACGAGCTTAATGGTATAGAATCTTTTGTGAATGAATTATTAAAAATAAAAAATAACATCACCATTGTTAACAACTATTATTTAGGATATTCAATACCACAAATTGGAAAAGAATTTGATTTACTTAGATTTGGCGATAATTATATTATCAACATAGAAATAAAAACGGAGAGTTCAATAGACAAGATATTCAAACAACAGCAAAAGAATAGATACTACCTCGAGTTCTTGGATAAGGAAGTTTATATTTATACCTATATTTTAAATGAAAATAAGCTTTATAAACTCATAATAAAAGATAGCAATAATGAAATAAAAGAAGCGACTTTTAATGAGTTGTGCAACAAGCTGTTTCTTCAAGAAGTAGTAACATTCAACAATATTGATGATTTATTTAATCCATCCGACTATTTAGTTTCTCCTTTCAATTCTCCTGAAAAATTTATGGCAGAAGGATATTTTCTTACAGTTCAACAAGAACAAATATATAATGAAATCCGAACAAAGTTATCTGACGCAACAACAAAATTCATAGCTTTAACAGGTAGTGCAGGAACAGGCAAAACATTATTGACTTATCATATAGCTAAAGAAAGCATTCGGAAAGGCGAAAAAGTACTTATTTTACATTGTGCTCCACTAAATAGTGGTCACAAAATCTTAATGGAAGAATATGGTTGGAGCATACATATGCCTAAATATGCTCCGAATACGACAGATTTTGACTTAATTATAATTGACGAAGCCCAACGAATGTATCCATATCAATTTGATAAATATATAGAGGAAGTGCGCACTTTCAATAAAAAATGCATATTCTCATACGATGAAAACCAATACTTGCGTGATAATGAGAAAAATTACCATACCAAAGAAAGGATTGAAAAAGAATTATCATGTACCCCCTATAAGCTAACAGATAAAATTAGAACAAATAAAGAAATTGCATATTTTATAAGACAACTTTTCAATCTCAAAAAGAATATATCCAACATAGACTATCCCAACATTGAACTTACATATTGCAAAAATTATTTTTCTGCAAAATCATTGCTGCAAGAATTATCGAAGAAAAACTGGAAAGTGCCTAATTACACACCGGGAACGCGCTCAACCTTCCATTATGAAGCATACTTATCCGGTGATACAGAAAGCGCACATTCTGTAGTTGGTCAAGAGTTCGACAACGTTGTGATAGTCATAGATGACTCTTTTAAATATAATTCTCAAGGAGATTTAATTGCTGATAATACTTATTATTCGCAAAGACAAATGTTATATCAAATAATCACTAGGACAAGAAAAAAACTGCATATTGTAATAATTGACAATGAAGTCATGTTAGATAGATGTATAGATATTCTAAATAAATAATTTCATCGACTTACTAACAAAAATCTAAATTAAAGAATTTAATATCAGAAAATGTACTATCTTCGCATTCAGAAATCGTACCCAAGATACAAACTTGTGTTGAACGGTGCAAAGCTGTGAAAACCTTATTCAAGGGACTTACATCGTAGCAAAGATATAACTTACTGAAAGATAGTGCCATATCAAACCGTTTTCGGTTGCTGGTGGCACCACTATCGATTCGGTAACAAAAAATCCCTTGAACTTTTGAAGTTCAAGGGATTTTTTTATCCTTCTTTTGCATCTACAAGCACCTATACTTTGGAGCTATGTAGTTTTTTATAAACCTCTATACGAGCATCTATTTCTGCTTGAGTTAAATGTGCAGGAAGTTCAATGGTAGTCCGCGGAGTTATTGCTACCAGCACTACATCTCCCAAACCTTTTTTGTACTCCTTGATCACGTTTGCAGTAAACTGACTGGATGAAATAACATCACGCATTATATTACCTTTTTTCATATCTCAAATTATTTTTTTGTTTTTTTTATATACACAAGCAGAATACAGATCTCCTTATACAGGCTCAGCTTGAGCTAAATTTTCCGGCTTAGATTTGTTTTCCAAAGAGATATTGATCGCATTCATACCTTTCACTCCACGTTCAAGGTCAAATGTTACGATATTATTTTCTGCAATATTACCAACGACATTGTTTACATGAAAAAAGTACTTCTCAACACCGGAAAGATCTTTAATAAAACCAAATCCTCTTGACTCATTAAAAAACTCAACCCGTCCTCTCAAAATAGTTGGCTCTTCATCCTCTTTTTTAGGAGTTGCTATAACTATTTCATCCGGGTTAATCTCTTCTTTTCTGACATTCTCTGTCGGAGGAGTTGACGTTATTCTCCCGTTCTCATCAACATAAGCAATCATATCTTCAAAGCTGTTTGAGCTGCCCGATAGTTTCTTACTTTCTTTCTTCTTTAATTTTTCTTCGCGTTTAGCGATTCTTTTCTTTTCATTTTCACGTTTACCTACTGTCATGGATTTTGCCATAGAAATAATATTTAGTTTATACTATATTTTTAATGAATAAATAATGTAATTGCTTACTTTCAAATAGTGAAATCAGCTTTATTGAGTTTCTTACCGGTTAACTTTTGAATATCATTCACCAGTTTACGTTCTTCCTGCGAACAGAATGTAAGTGCAGTTCCCGTATTCCCAGCTCTTCCTGTACGCCCAATACGGTGCACATAGGTTTCGGGAACATCCGGAAGATCATAGTTGATAACCAAAGGCAATTCGTTAATATCAATCCCTCTGGAAGCAATATCAGTAGCAACCATCACCCGAGTCTTTCCCGATTTAAAGTTGCCTAATGCAGACTGTCTTGCCGCCTGGCTCTTATTCCCATGAATAGCCTGGCTGCCAATTCCAGCCTTACCCAGAATCTTCACAATCTTATCAGCATTATGTTTCGTACGCGAGAAGATAAGTACTGACTGATCTTCTGCCTTCGACAATATCGAAATAAGCAACAGACTTTTCTCCTTCTTTTCAACAAAATACACCAGCTGTTTGATAGAATCTACAGTAGACGATTTCGGTGTTATATAAATCTTCACCGGGTTCTTCAACAGAGACTTAGTCAAGGAGATAATAGAATCAGGCATTGTTGCCGAGAAAAACAAAGTCTGCTTTTCTTTCGGAAGTTTGGGCAATATTCGCTTAATGTCATGGATAAATCCCATATCAAGCATACGGTCAGCCTCATCCAATACAAAATATTGGATGGCGTCCAAATGTATATGTCCCTGATTCATCAGGTCAAGCAAACGCCCCGGAGTAGCGACCAGAATATCAATTCCTTTACGCAACAGATCAACCTGCGGGCGTTGATTTACACCACCAAAGATTACTCCATGGCGAATACGAGTATATTTTGAATAATCGTCAATACATTCACTGATTTGCAAGGCAAGTTCACGGGTGGGCGTCAATATCAAAGCTTTGATTCCCTGTCGTCTGGCAGCCTCTTTATCCAGTTGCAAATGCTGTATGATAGGAATAGCAAATGAAGCCGTCTTTCCGGTACCAGTTTGTGCACAGCCTAATATATCTCTTTTTGCCAGTGCAGCCGGAATTGCTTTTTCCTGAATAGGAGTTGGTACTGTATATCCTTTTTCTTCAATTGCTTTTAAAATCGGTTCGGTTATATTTAATTCTTTAAATGTCATAAATGTTATTTTTGCTGTACTCAAACAGCGATTAGTTTTATATATAGTGGGAAACTCAGACAAATTCAATCATGAAAATCCAGATTTTCAATCATTAAGCCAGTTTATGGGTTGCCCAAAAAAACTCGCGTTCCAGTGTAGCCATAACTTCTTTTACGCTACTGATTTTTTCTGCGAGAAAGGCGTTGCTACCAGCAAATGCATAGCCTTTTTTCATATTTCCTCTAGCTGCATTATATAGAGCCTTAATAATGCAATAAGGACTTTTTGTATAATCACATGTTTTTATACAATGGAATGAGCAACTTTTAGGCCTCTCCAAACCATTATTCACATTGTGAATAAATTCTCCATCAATAGCCCTTCCCGGCATCCCGACAGGACTTTCAATAATAAGAACATCTTCGGACTTGGAATGAATATATACTTCTTTGAATGTTTCTGAAGCATCACATTCAAGGGTGGTAACAAAAATACTCCCCATTTGAACACCGGAAGCTCCCAATTCCATAAAATGTGCTATATCCTCACCTGTCGAAATTCCACCAGCAGCAATCACCGGAATTTGTTTCTGTTCTTTATAACTGGATGCAATCATCACCACTTCCGGAATCAATGCTTCCAGAGCATAATGCTGATCCTGTATTTGTTCTTTTTTAAATCCTAAATGCCCGCCGGCTTTAGGTCCTTCCACCACAATTGCATCGGGCAGATAGTTATAGTTTTTTTGCCACTTGTCACAAATAATCTTGGCTGCTCTTGAAGAAGATACAATAGGAACTAACTTGGTTACACTCTCCGGAGTCAGGTATGACGGCAAATCGAGCGGGAGTCCCGCACCGGAAAATACCACATCTATCTTTTCCTCAATCGCAGTACGCACCATATCGGCATAATTAGATAAAGCAACCATGACGTTTACGCCAATAATACCTTCTGTTTTTGTACGTGCCTTGTGAATTTCTTCTCTCAGTCCACTTATACATTTCTCCAGATAAGTGCCTTTCCCTTTGGGGTACAACAATCCCAGACCCGCACATGATATAACGCCTACTCCTCCTTCATTTGCTACTGCTGACGCCAGACCGGACAGTGAGATTCCTACTCCCATTCCACCTTGTATAACAGGTGTTTTAATTTCAATATTTCCTATAAAGAACGATTTCATATGTTTTATTTTGTATCGGCAAAACAGACAGATAGAGGTGAGCATACTTTATTCAAGTGCTCAATATTTGGTTCTGTCACGAATGATTTACCTTGTTGGATAATTTATTAAACTATTAGCTCCTGACTATTTCAAGAGTATTGTATTACAAAAAAGCCTAATAAATCTATTTTCAGAATGGAAAGTACAGGATTAGAAATTCCAAATTTTGCATAGAAGAGCCAGAATTAGCAGAACTTAAATGTAAAATGATTTTTCGTCCTCCCTATTCAGTAGAGACTCCTCCGTTGAATCATGAAACGGAAACAGCTTTTAAATAAAAGCAGAAGACAGTATCTTCTGCTTTCATTCGGATATTAATATCTTCTAGAGTTATTATAACCACCACGGCCTCCACCGTTTGACGGTCTTTCAGTACGAGGGCGTGCAACGCTTACTGAAATAACCTTCTGGTCGTATTCAACTCCATTCAGTTCATCAATTGCTTTTTGTCCTTCTCCATCGTTCGTCATTTCTACGAAAGCGAATCCTCTGGATCTACCAGTTTCTCTATCAAAAATAACTTTGGCTGAAGAAACTTCTCCAAACTCTGCAAATAAATTTGTTAAGTCGGCATCAGTTGTGCCATAGCTTAAACCTGAAATGTAAATGTTCATCTAAAAATTTTATTAAAATAAATACTATTTTGGAGTGAGGAGGATAATTACAGAAGAGGACTACTTACTAATAATATATTAAAAAGAAGAACTACACAATAATGATTCGTAACTCAAACTCTGGGAACAAAGGTAACACAATAAATTAGATAACTATGTTTTTATTCTATATTTTTCAATAGAAGCTCAATTATTATCATTTGTTAGCATGTCAATCACACAAAACAGTCACAATTAGCAATTCTCTCATTCATCCTTGACCATTTCCCATAATATATCTACTTTTGTTCCGGAACAATCATTAAGATACACCCTACAAATATATCCGAGGATGAAACTAAACACTACAACTAGAGAAGAAATGTGGGCAAAACAACATTTATCCGCTGTCGACATTAACTATGCCGTATGGGAACGGGATAAATCCATGCTTCATCAACTCTCGAAAATGGGTCGTAATTGCACATTTGTTGTCGATGTGTATAAATGCAAATATGCTTACGCCTCTCCGAATTTTGTTGATTTACTGGGATACGACAGCCACAAGATAGAAACATTAGAAAAACAGGGTGATTATCTGGAATCGCGCATCCATCCCGATGATCGTGCACAACTGGTAGCATTACAAGTCACACTAAGCCAATTTATCTATAGTCTGCCTTTTGAACAACGGAATAACTATTCTAACATTTACAGCTTTCGTATGCTTAATGCGAAACAACAGTACATACGTGTCACCAGCCGACATCAGGTATTGGAACAGGACCGCAACGGTAAAGCATGGCTTATCATAGGAAACATAGACATATCACCCTACCAAAGAGCCTCTGAAACCATAGATTGTACCGTCCTGAATCTAAAGAATGGAGAAATATTCTCTCCTTCCCTATCGTTAACGCCTTCTACCAATCTTACTAATCGGGAAATAGAAGTATTACGTCTTATTCAAAAAGGCCTGTTAAGTAAAGAAATTGCAGACAAACTATGCATTAGTATTCATACAGTTAATATTCATCGACAAAATCTGTTACGTAAGTTAGATGTACAGAATTCCATTGAAGCCATTCGTTTAGGACAAGAAAATGGATTGCTAGGTTAATACATGCAATCTTTCTCTCCCCGCACAGTTATCCAATCCGGCTAGGGTATCCATTCTACCACGCCCGCAACCGGATGTAATCTTCTCCATTCCTCAAATTCCAGATAACTACGTACACCATCCTGAATCACAGCTTGATAATACTCCACTCCCATAATTTTTTCCGTATCAGGCGTTTCGTATTTTAAATTCAGAATAGCCAGTCTCATTTCATCTGTCAATACTGCAGAAATGCGTTCGGCTACCCTTTCAAAGTAGCCATCATAACGAGAGCCTTCTTGGATATGAATCATATCCATTTGCCAAAGTTCTCCTTCCATATCCTGATACCATGCATGCCACTCTATACACGCTTCTGCTGTATGTAATAAGTTCGTATATTCAATCTTCTTTACGGACGTATTTTCCGCCAATTCAGCCATCGCCCGAAAGCTGGCAGACAAATCCAAAGGAGAAGTGTAAATATGAAAGTCAATATCCCGATGCTTCATCAATAATCCCGTACGCAACGAACCTACCAGATTCACTTTGGCACCAATCCCCTCCCATATCCGGACGACACGGGTATCCTCTATAATCTCCCAAGCTTTCTGCTGGTTACGTTTTGCCAATTCAAGAATGTTCATCTTTCTCCTTTTTAAGCATGCAAAAATAGGAAAAAGGATACATATATAGCTATAAATAACTATTTAATCCTTAAATGGGTTGAGCTAACTTTGCCTGCAATTTCAATTCTTCATCATACAACTAAAAAAAGATTATGATATTCAATCAAACAGAGAAACAGGAAAAAGAGTATTTACAGCAAGTCATAACCACTATAAATGATACGATTAACACCACCAGTACTTCCGTCAAAGAGCATATAGACACCCTGCAAGAGTACAAGGATTATCTATGGTCAAACAAAGATATCGATCCGCACGAAATCCGTTCCATGCGCGAAAGCATATTAAATCATTTTGCATTAGGTGAAAATGTAATTGACAAACGCAGGCGGCTAAGCAAAATACTGGATATCCCCTATTTCGGACGAATCGACTTTCAGGAAAAGAAAGACAAAAGCCAAGTTAGTCCAATCTATATAGGAATACATACTTTCTATGACTTCAATCAAAAAAAGAATCTGATTTACGATTGGCGAGCTCCTATTTCAAGCATGTTCTACGATCATGAATTAGGCAAAGCGTCCTACTCCTCTCCGGCAGGCAAAATTAACGGAACGATCTCACTCAAACGACAATATCGTATTCGTAAAGGAAAAATGGAGTATATGATTGAAAGTTCCGTAACTGTTCATGACGATATTCTGCAAAAAGAACTATGTTCCAATGCCGACAACAAAATGAAAAATATCGTCACGACAATTCAGAGGGAACAAAATCAGATCATCCGTAATGAAAATGCTTCTGTACTTATTATACAAGGTGTTGCCGGTTCAGGAAAAACCTCTATCGCGCTCCATCGTATTGCCTACCTGCTTTATGCACAGAAAGGACAGATTTCCTCCAAAGACATATTAATCATCTCCCCCAATAAAATATTTGCCGATTACATTTCTAATGTACTTCCGGAACTTGGCGAAGAGACCGTCCCCGAAACCAGCATGGAGCAAATTCTCTCGAATGTACTTGATAACAAATATAAATACCAGAATTTCTTCGAACAAGTAACGGAACTATTAGAAAACCCAACACCCGACTTTATCGAACGAATACAATACAAAGCCTCCTTCGAGTTTATATCACTACTTGACAAGTTCATCCTTTACATGGAAAACAACTATTTCAAAGCAACAGACGTAAAACTCACCAAATACATCACCATTCCTGCCGAATTTATTAACGAACAGTTCAAACGATTCCACCGCTATCCCATACGTCAACGATTTGAGACTATGACAGATTACATTCTGGAAATGATGCAACTACAATATAATCTCACTGTCAGCACTCCGGAGAAAAACCAACTAAAGAAAGAGATAAAAAAGATGTTCGCGGGCAATAACGATCTCCAAATCTATAAAGACTTTTTTGAGTGGATCGGAAAACCGGAGATGTTCAAGACACGCAAAAACCGGATACTGGAATATGCAGATTTAGCACCTGTGGCTTATCTGCATATTGCATTAAATGGGAACAACGTCCAATCTTATGTCAAACACCTTCTGATAGACGAAATGCAAGACTACTCTCCCATACAATACAAAGTGATTCAAAAACTTTATCCGTGTCGAAAAACAATTCTTGGAGACGCTTCCCAATCCGTCAATCCTTATGGATCTTCCACTGCCGGTATGATTCAAAAAGCATTTGCAAAAGGAGAAATAATGAAACTTTGCAAAAGTTATCGTTCTACTTTTGAGATTACCAGTTTTGCACAAAAAATTCAACCGAACAATGAATTAGAACCAATTATGAGACATGGAGAGCAGCCCAAGATTCTTCCATTCAGAAATACAAAAGAAGAGATCCGAGGCATTACGGATTTAGTAAACTCCTTCAAAAATTCCCATTATACCTCATTAGGGATCATCTGCAAAACAGAATCCCAAGCAAAAGAACTTGTTCAAAAGCTCCAGATATATGCAAACGACATCTCACTTTTGTCAAATCAAAGTTCTGCTTATGTGAAAGGGATTATCATCACTTCCGCCCATATAGCGAAAGGACTGGAATTTGACGAAGTAATCATTCCACAAACAGATGATAAGAACTATCATTCCAATATTGATAAAAGTATGCTTTATGTGGCAGTAACAAGGGCTATGCACAAGTTGACTTTGACTTATTCTGTTTCTTCACCCGGTTGTCAATTCCTGTAATAGAATATAACATCGAAAATTAATTGAGAGAAAAAGAACAACCAATCTCCTATTATTTTCTATTTTTGTACAATGGAAAATAAAGGAATGAAATACGAGTTTACCGCAAAAGTATGGAACTACTCATCGACTGTTGGAACGGGCGGTTGGCACATAGCCTGCCTGCCGAAAGAGATGTCCAAAGAAATAAGAGAAAATCTCGGTTTTTTAGAGGAAGGCTGGGGACGGTTGAAGATGACGGCCCAAATCGGCAATACCCAATGGGAAACCGCAATTTGGTTTGACACCAAACTTGATACTTATTTACTTCCTCTTAAGGCAGAAATCAGAAAAAAAGAAAAAATCGTAACTGATAAAGAGATAGAGATTATGATTTGGATTTAAAACAAGCAATTTCTAGTTTTTCTAGTGTATTTTGCGATTTAGTCAACACCTCATTAAACCAACAACTATAAAACTAAATGCTTTCTCTTTATTGCCCCTATAATCTACTCCTATTATTCTATTTGCTGATCATTTTTCTAATGTAAGCATTCGATTAAACTCGTCTTCTTAATATAATTCTCTTCTTTTACTAGTTTTTCTATCTTTCTTGGAAAAACTTGCAAAAGATTCAGAAACGACTTAGAGCTTTGTTAGTAAATCTCATATATATATTTGATTGCCTTTCCTTTTTTCATCAACTTGCTGGAAGATTCCTTTCTTTTCTTCATATATATTATAAACTTAATATCCGTGGGAAAAGGATCAAGAAAAAACAGCCAGATTCATTTAAACAAAACACTATTAATCATTTATTAGGACAAAGCTTAATATTACAACTGCTTCAAATCAAACACATAACTACAACCAAGCTATGCTGTTTTTCACTTTGAGGACACGCTTCCTCAGCATGGCTCATTTCTGAAATTTCATTAACCTTACTCTACTCAAGACCCATAACTTATAGCTTGGCATTGTAACCCACTAATACCTTTACCATATTTCTTATAAGATAGAAAATCCGAATAGAATAATAATTTATTTAGTTTGTAAAAACACCCTGTAATGGAGATGCAAAAAAGGTAATAATCCGCTTAACCTTCTTCGAAATTACAGAAACATAACCACTCATGTTTAAACGTAAGAACATATTTGAGAAATATTAACATTAGTCTGAGATATTCAATTCATATCTATTTCCCTACCTTTGCAAAATTAAACATCATAAGAATTATAAAGATATGACGATTCCATGTTAAACTCGAAATATTTTTATTACATTCACAGCATGAAATGCAGAATTATACTTGAACTGTTAGCAATTCTCCTTTTTACAGGATGTTATAATAGAGAACAAATATCCCGGCTCGACGAGGCGGAAGCACTGTTACAAAATAAACCGGACAGCGCCTTAACAATATTACAACAACTAAAACCGGAAGGAAACCAAGCAGAACAGGCCAGATATGCGTTGCTTTATTCAGAGGCTTTAGACAAAAATCACATCAAAGTAACCAATGATTCGCTCATTCGCCGGGCTTGGAGCCATTATAAGCATCATCCCAAAGATTTACGCCGCCAATGCAAAACTCTCTATTATTGGGGACGGGTTAAACTGCGCGTAGGAGACAAGCCGGGGGCGTTACGTCTTTTCCTGGAAATTGAAGAGAAACTGAAGGATACCAATGAACCTTATTATACAGGGCTTTTATACAGTCAAATCGGTGAAGTGTATTATGACCAGATGAACTATAGCCGGGCTTATCATTATTTTCGTGAAGCTCGCAATAACTTCCGGCAGTCTGATAACACTCATGAAGAAACTGAGGCAACTCTCGATATGGCAGCCGCAACTTTCAATTCGAAAGATATGGAGAAAGCCATGCGACTCTATTCTGCCGCACTCGATTTGGCTGATGAGCACAAGTATGACAAGTTAGCCAAAGCCAGTCTCACCAATCTTGCTTCTCTCTACGTGGTGTCAGGCAAGAAACAAATTCCTCATGACCTACTGCAACGTATAGAACTCTCTGCCCGGCAAGATACATTATACGGATACCATACATTAGTAGATGTGAATCTCCTGAAAAACCGTATAGACAGCGCACGCTACTATCTGGCGCTCGCAGAAGCGCATACTACCGATATTCGTGATATGGCAGACCTCCAATACACCGCTTATCGGATTGAAGCGCAAGCCAAAAACTTCGAGAAAGCAACCGAGAAGATACACCACTATATCTATCTGACTGACTCTCTGACACGTTCGAATATGCAATTCTCTGCCGGTATGGTTGAACGTGAGTATTTCAAAGAACAATCGGGTTTTACCGAATACCGGATGAAAAACCGCATTATTTGGGAGACTGCCACAGCAGCCACAGTTCTCCTAATAATAGGGGTGGGCTACTATATCATTCGTCAACGTCTGCGCCTGCAACGTGAACGTACTGACCACTATCTGCTACTCGTCGAAGAAGCCAACTCCGAATACAAAAACCTGATCGAACATCTGGAAGGACAACGCAATGCAGAAAGTCATTTAAAAGGTTTGATAGCTTCGCGATTCGACATCATTGATAAACTGGGAAAGACTTACTATGAACGCGAAAATACCGCTTCTCAACAGGCAGCCATGTTTCAGGAAGTGAAGCAGATAATCACCAATTTTGCAGAAAACAATGAAATGCAGCAAGAACTAGAACTGATCGTAAATACCTGCCACGATAATGCCATGGAAAAACTTCGAAAAGATTTCCCGGCAATGAAAGAAGCTGACATCCGGCTACTTTGTTATATTTTCGTAGGTTTCTCTCCCCAAGTGATAAGCTTGTTTATGAAAGACACGGTCGCCAATGTGTACGCCCGTAAATCACGACTCAAATCGCGTATCAAATCGGCAGAAACCACCAATAAAGGCTTGTTTTTAACACTTTTCGGATAGGTGTTAGACGAGTGTTAGAAATCTTAGCATACAACGAATATAATCACCTGAATATCAACACACTTTAAAATAAAGTGTTAGATTTACAAGACCGCTTCATAACTCAAAAAAGATGTAATCTCACTACTTTTGTATTCGAAAAATTAGAAAAAAAGAAAAGATTATGAAGAAGATTGTTATTCTATTAAGCGCCATACTTTTCATGGTAGCTTGCGAAAAAGGAAACGAAGAAGCGAAAGAAGCAAAAGTAGTAGTATCAGTTTATGATGAAAATGGAAAAATTGCAACGGGCGTTCCCGTAAAAATGTATAATGAAAAAGATTATAAGATTTTTGAAAAAGATAATCTGACCTTGCCTACTGCAAGCGCCCAGACAAATGAAAGCGGTATAGCCACCTTTACCCTGCCACAAGAAGAATGGTTCGCTACGCAATCACAGCGATTCCTGACATTCGTGGTACAAGAAGGAGGTGGACCCGTCAACTACCAGATATGGTCTGCCGGCAAGACCGTAGAAGCCGGAAAAATCATAAAAATAGAAATACGTTTAACCCAATTCCCTAACTAAACTTTTATCACATGAAACAAACCAGACTTCATAGCATTACAGCACTTTGCCTGCAAATGGCTATAACACTTATATTACTAAGTTGCAGCACTGAAAATGACGAGTACAAAAAAGATTCGCCTTTGGAGCAACAACCATCCGCTCCCACAGGAGCCTTACTGGAAGATTTCTCCATCGAACAGTTACCCTCAAAAACAATTTATGCATTAGGAGAAAATATAGACTTAACCGGCCTTAACGTGACAGGCAAATATGATGACGGGAAACAACGGCCTGTAAAAATTACCCTGAAACAGATCAGTGGTTTCTCTTCATCCACGCCTGTCGATAAACAAGAAGTAACCATCACACTGGAAGGAAAACAGAAAAGCTTTTCTGTTCAGGTTTCACCCGTCCGTGTAGAAAACGGAGTATTGACGGAAGTATTGAAAGGATATAATGAAATCAGACTTCCCAATAGCGTGAAATCAATCCCGAAAGCTGCCTTCAGCAACAGCCAAATAGCAAAGGCAGTACTCAATGAAGGACTAAAATCGATTGGAGATATGGCTTTCTTCAATTCAGCTATTCAGGAAATAGTATTTCCATCAAGCCTGGAACAGATGGAGGAAAACATATTCTATTATTGTCATGACCTGAAAAAAGTAGATTTAAGCCAAACTAAGCTTGCCAAACTTCCCGCTAGCACTTTTGTATATGCGGGCGTTGAAGAAGTGCTGCTGCCTTCGACACTGAAAGAAATCGGAGCACAGGCATTCCTTAAGACATCTCAACTGAAAACGATTGAGATTCCGGAAAATGTAAAAACAATCGGATTGGAAGCATTCCGGGAAAGTGGCATTACAACCGTGAAGTTACCGAATGGTGTTACAACCATAGCGCAAAGAGCCTTTTATTACTGTCCGGAATTGGCGGAAGTGACCACCTACGGGAGTGCTTTCAATGATGATCCCGAAGCTATGATTCACCCCTACTGTCTTGAAGGATGTCCGAAATTGGCTCGCTTCGAAATACCTGAAAGTATCCGGATATTGGGACAGGGACTACTGGGTGGTAATAGGAAAGTGACCCAATTAACCATTCCGGCAAACGTCACACAGATTAATTTTTCGGCTTTCAATAATACAGGTATTAAAGAAGTAAAGGTAGAAGGGATAACACCTCCGCAGGTGTTTGAAAAAGTATGGTACGGATTTCCGGATGATATTACCGTCATTCGTGTTCCTGCCGAATCTGTGGAAAAATATAAGAACGCAAATGGTTGGAGGGATTTCACAAACAAGATAACAACGTCCTAACAGTTCTCCAGTTTTTCGATTATAATCGAATAAAGTTGGTTTAATATCGACTTTTCCGGTTATAATCGAAATAACTTAAGAAAAACACTGCATTTTTGATAATAGCCGGAAAAATCAGTACTATTAGATTATCTATTTAAATTTCCCCATTCACCCCTAATCCGAACAAGGCAAAATCGCCCAGACAAGGATCATCCGGAAAGACTTTAGCCAATGCTGCCGTTATCTGGCGGGCATTTTTCAAAGAAAAGGTTTCCGCATCCGTCAATTTAAAATAATGGGCTACCCGGCAGACATGTGTATCCAAGGGAACAATCAAATCCCTGCGATCAAAACTCTCCCAAATACCCAAATCGACCGCCGAGTCCCTGCGAATCATCCAACGCAAAAACATATTAAGTTTCTTTTGAGGACTTTTGGCAGAGACTTCAAGAAATGCACATAGCTTTTCCATCGGTATTCCGGGGTATGTCTTCAAGGCTTCTTCCAGACTTTCAAACTGTGTATAAGCAATGTATAATCGCTGGAAATATCCATAGAAATCAGCATGTGACAGCATCCGATAAAAACTACCGGTTGCCCCTGATGGAAAATCTTTCTCCCACTGACGGGACAATACATACTGATAAGGCGAATCTCCCATTAGCCCGTGCAATTCGTCCGCTTTCTTCAAAATCTGTTTGCGATTGCCAAAACTCATAATTGCCGTCAGCAAACCGCTGACTTCGATATCCTGTTTCAGCGTGTAACGATGGGGAAACTGCACCGGATCACTTTGTATAAAGTCTGCGCAGTGATACATCTCCGCACACATTAAAAGTTTATTCTTTATATCTTCAGTCATTTCGAGAAAGTATCAAGTATTGAGAGTACAAAAATACATATTCTAGTTGGATTTCCTCTTTAAGTAAATGATAGATTGCATCCCCAAGAGAATAACAAACAAATATTCTGCTGTCATAAACACAGTCAGGGAAGCATGAAAATATCCACTCAACAGATACAAATAAACCAGATATATCAAAATAGTGCTTAATTGAAAGACAAAAGCGAGTCTCGTCTTTCCCATACCGGTAACAGCGTTGACATAAACATATCCGGGCAATGCAAAAGCATAATTCAACAGCATGACTATAAAAGGATAAAAAGCCAGTCTCACCAGCTCCTCATTATTCGTATAAAATCCGATAATCCATTGGTTACCCCAAAGAGCTATACCTATCAATGGAAGCCCCACGACATACCCCAGCCTAAGAACTTTACGGCAAACGGGAAAAAGTTCTTTGCCTTCTCCCGCTCCTATCAAATTACTGACCAATGAGCCCGTGGTGGACGCAAAAGAATTGACTATTACAAAAAAGACAGTAGAAACACTACGGGTTATATTGGAAATGGCAAGTTCCGTCTTTCCCAGATGTTCGATAGCAACAAAGAACAAAAACCAGGGAGCAACGCTGATAAAAGCATGAAGCATGCTCCATACAGACAATCGCAATAACTTCATCAACAACTTCCCATCGTAGACGACCTTCAATCCATATTTCACTTTATCTATCTTCACCCACATATATAATAGGAATATGGCAAAAGCTCCAAACTCTGCTAAAGAAGAAGCCATAGCCGCTCCGGATATGCCCAGATTCAGTTTGAATATCAGTAAATAGTTGAAAGGAATATTGATGCAAACAGCCGTAGCAGCAGCTCCGGACAGTGCTTTGGTGGTTGTGATCCCTACCAGGAAAGAGCGGAAAGCTAAAAAAGGGAATGAGAACAACAGCCCGAAACTACGCCAATCCAGATACTGAATCACCGCCTGGTAGATTTCGTCGGAAGTAATCAATTGACACAGGATCAAGGGAGAAGCCCAATGGAGCAACAGGCAAAGAATGATTGCCATTCCCGACAGAAAGTATAACCCTTGAAAAAAAGTGCGTCCTGTCTCTTTATACTGCCGTTCCCCATTTCTCCGGGCAATCATCACCTGCATCCCGATGCTGAATCCGAAACCCAACATATAAACAGCCAAATAATAGATTCCGGCAAGTGCGGAAGCTCCCAGTTCTACCTCTCCCACGTGCCCCAGAAAAACAGCGTCGGTAATATTGATTAATTGTTCCATCAGAATGCTCATCATCACAGGAAAGTTGATGAGCCATATTTGCTTATATGTATAATTCATTGCTCAACTTAAAAATAACACGATACGGCATACCACATTCCCATGGCAGTACACAGTTTCGCAAGTTTATAAAAATGGATATAAAACTCTTTGACAGACGAGTAGTTGCCTGTCAGATAGCTGAATAGACTTATTAGAAATGATGCTATTCGTTGAGCGTAGCTAGATACAGAGTTTCATAAATGGATGAATATTACTGGTTTCTCAATCAATTACGCAACAAAGATAAGAAATCTTATTTTCATATCCCAATGTGGTATGGTATTGGCAGATTACTTATAGTAAGGAAATGCATCAGAAGCATCAATTACGATATTAACAAATTGATTTATAAAGATATACATATTTCGAAAGTAAAAAGAATGATGATAAGATATCTTTCTCTTTTGAAAAAAGCATATCATTTTGAAAAGAGTAGTAACCAATAAATAACCAGATAACAATGAAAATTTGCAAATTCGAGAAAATAAAAGATGAAGATGAAATAAGACAGGTAATCAATTGTATTCAAAACGAACATCCTTATGTAGCTGTAGTTCCTACATTGACACCATTGCAGGAATGGTTACAGTCTATTTCCGCCAGTTGGTTTCACGAAGAAGATGAAGTTTCCCATGCCACAGTCAATATCATCGGGGAGTATTGCTGCACCCTTGCCAATCATCTACTCACAGATCCGCAACTCAATCAGGAAATGAAAACCCGGATTCAAGAATGCATAAAGAAAATACATATACTTGTGGAGGACAAAGCAGATTTCCTGATTGATAAAATGATAAAAGCCAAGGTATACGGATTATCCGGCGATTTACTTACTTATTGCTTACGTCAACAAGGACTTCGGGCCCGGACTTTAGATACCGGCAAATTTATGCAGCTCAATCTGGAAAGAAAACCGGACATTCCATATATCCAGGAATCTATCCAATCATATATCGACGAAAACCGGAATGTAGATATTTTTATCGCCCCACTTTCCATTTGCAGAAACGTGTATGGTGAAATAGACTTCATGAACGAACAACGTAATGATTACTATGCCACAGTGCTTGCTGCCCTGTTCAAAGCCGACGAAATACTTTTATCTACTCCCATCAACCATATTTATGCAAACCTGAACTGCCGGAGGGAGCAACATTCTCTTACTTATACAGAAGCAGAACAACTGATTAACAGCGGAGTACATCTGCTCTATGCAGACTGCGTCACCCTTGCGGCACGCTCCAACATAGTTATCCGCCTGACCGACCCGCACGACCTGACAACGGAACGGCTCTATATCTCTTCTCATGACGCAGGAAACAGTGTCAAAGCCATTCTCTCACAGGATTCGGTTACTTTTGTGCGTTTCACCTCATTGAATGTATTGCCCGGCTATTTGTTTATAGGTAAAATATTGGAAGTTATCAACAAATATCAAATTAATGTCATCTCAATGGCCTCATCCAATGTATCCGTTTCAATGATATTGACAGCCAGTCGGGATACGTTACGAATCATCCAAAAGGAACTATATAAATATGCCGAAATGATTGCGGATGAAAACATGTCTGTAATACACATCATCGGCTCACTTCATTGGGAACGTACCCAAGTAGAAAGCCATATTATGGATACCATCAAAGACATCCCTATATCTCTCATTTCTTATGGGGGAAGCGATCATTGTTTCACACTATCCGTGCACAGCACATATAAAAATAAACTAATCAGTTCGCTATCCAAACAATTTCTCGAAAACCAGTGCGCGGCCTGATTCAAATAAAGTGCATCTCAAAAGTCTTGTTTCCAACTTTTGAGATGCACTTCATCCCCATATAGAGGGTGGTAAAGAGTTGTTTCTTTTTAGTCAACCACTTTATAAGGATCGGCCACCTTATAAGAAAAATATATTCAGATTTTATATTCCTCTATCTTTCGATACAGCGTAGTAAGTCCGATTTTCAACAAGCGGGCAGCTTCCGTTTTATTCCCTTTCGTATATTCCAACACACGCGCAATATGCCTGCGCTCCATTGCAGCCAGTTCAAAACCACCTGTACTATCGTCCGAACATTCATAATGAGTGTTCTGGATTTCCAAAGGAAGGTCGCAGATATCCAGTCGTCCACCTTCGCAAACAATCAGGCTACGCTCAATCACGTTTCTCAACTCACGGATATTCCCTTTCCACGGCTGTTGTTCCAGTGCTTCCAGAAAAGCAGGGGTCATCTCATTGACGGCATACGAGAGCTTTTCAGAGAAACTTTTGACGAAAGCAGTCGCAAGAATCCTGATATCACCGGTACGTTCGCGAAGCGAAGGAAGATGCACCTGAAAAACCGAAAGACGATAAAACAAGTCCTCACGGAAATGTCCGGCTTTGATCTCCTCCTGCAAATTGCGGTTAGTGGCAGCGATGATACGCACATTTACCCGTGTCGGCTTGGTATCACCTATCTTTATATATTCTCCTGTTTCGAGGATACGCAGTAACTTTGCCTGCAATTCGAAAGCCATCTCCCCGATTTCATCCAGAAAGATCGTTCCGTTATTGGCCTCTTCAAAAAGCCCTTTCTTATCTTTCAACGCACCGGTAAACGAACCAGCCTTATGTCCGAACATCTCGCTTTCGAGCAGTTCTTTGCTGAAAGACGAACAGTTGACTGCCACAAAATTCTGTTTGCTCCGCTTACTACTATAATGTATAGCTTGCGCGAAGACTTCCTTGCCCGTTCCGGTTTCTCCCGTCAGCAATACGGGAACATCTGTCACAGACACCTTCTGCGCCAAAGATACCGACTCTTTCAGCACTTTTGACTCCCCCAGGATAGAATCGAACGAATACATCTGCCCGACTTTCTTTTCTAGTTTTTCCAAACGGACATTCATTTTTGCTTTCTCTACGGCACGACTAATGAGAGGGATAATCTTGTTATTATCATCTCCTTTCGTTATATAATCAAACGCACCGTTTTTGATAGCCTGCACTCCGTCGGGGATATTGCCGTGGGCAGTAAGAAGAATCACCTCCACATTGGGAGCTATTTTTTTGATATTCAACACCAGATCCACTCCGTTTCCATCAGGAAGAAAAACATCGCATAAAGCTACATCGGGCGATTGAATTTCCAGTTGTCTGACAGCAGTTTTGCAATCACCTGCCTGACACACTTCATAACCCTCAAGTTCCAGCATACGAGCTAAAAGGCTGCGAATCTGAACTTCATCGTCAATAATAAGAATTTTATTCATACAATTTGTCTACATTAATATAGAAGAATGGAAAACAGGGTGCGCAAATATAGTTTTTTTATCTGAATCCATGAACATTTCTTCCATACAGTTTGTTATTTCCATAGGAAACTATTTACACTATAAACAGATGAAAATAATTATTATTGGGGGAGTTGCAGGAGGAGCCACCACTGCTGCCCGAATCAGACGAGTAGATGAAACAGCAGAAATTATCCTTTTGGAAAAAGGAAAGTATATATCATACGCCAATTGCGGCCTTCCTTATTATATAGGAGGAGTGATAGAGGAACGGGATAAATTGTTCGTGCAAACGCCCGAAGCCTTCTCTACACGCTTCCGCGTGGATGTACGTACAGAAAATGAAGCGATTTTCATTGACCGGAAAAGAAAGACAGTGACCATCCGGCAAAGCAGTGAAGACACTTATGAGGAGAGCTACGATAAATTAGTCATCTCCACCGGAGCTTCCCCGGTACGTCCTCCCCTTCCGGGAATCGACCTTAGCGGAATCTTCACGCTAAGGAATGTTACCGACACAGATCGGATCAAAGAATATATCAAGAGCCACGCTCCGCGAAAAGCCGTTATCGTAGGAGCCGGATTTATTGGTCTGGAAATGGCGGAAAACTTACATACACAGGGAGCGAAAGTGTCGATTGTGGAAATGGGCAATCAAGTGATGGCTCCTATCGACTTCTCGATGGCATCGCTCGTCCACCAGCACTTGATGGATAAAGGAGTCAATCTTTATCTGGAACAAGCTGTCGCCTCTTTTAGCCGGGAGGGAAAAGGGTTGAAAGTAACGTTCAAAAATGGTCAGTCCATTTCTGCCGATATTGTTATCCTGTCGATCGGAGTACGCCCGGAAACCAGTCTGGCACGAGCTGCCGAACTGACTATCGGCCCTGCAGGAGGTATTGCCGTGAATGATTACCTGCAAACGTCTGATGAATCGATTTATGCTATCGGTGACGCAATCGAGTTCCGCCATCCGATCACCGGAAAACCCTGGCTCAACTATCTTGCCGGACCTGCCAACCGTCAGGGACGCATCGTTGCAGACAACGTTCTCGGGGCAAAAATACCTTACGAGGGTTCTATCGGCACTTCAATCGCAAAAGTTTTCGACATGACCGTTGCTTCAACCGGTTTACCCGGCAAGCGCCTGCACCAGGAAGAGATAGACTATATGTCGTCTACCATCCATCCCGCCTCTCATGCCGGCTACTATCCGGATGCCATGCCAATGAGTATCAAGATCACTTTCGATAAAAAGACAGGAAGATTGTACGGCGGGCAAATCGTCGGTTACGACGGAGTGGACAAACGGATTGACGAACTCGCGCTTGTCATCAAACACGAGGGAACGATCTACGACCTGATGAAAGTGGAACAAGCGTATGCTCCTCCGTTCTCTTCGGCCAAAGATCCGGTAGCACTGGCAGGATATGTAGCGGAAGACATCATTACCGGCAAAACCAATCCGGTATATTGGAGAGAGTTGCGGGACATTGAAATGGAAAATAAATTCCTCCTGGATGTCCGCACCCCGGACGAATATTCTTTAGGCAGCTTACCGGGTGCTGTGAATATTCCACTGGATGAGCTTCGTGACCGGCTGGCCGAACTGCCGAAAGATAAAATGATTTATACCTTCTGCGCTGTCGGGCTACGAGGGTATCTTGCTTACCGGATATTGACTCAACATGGATTTAACAAGGTGCGTAATCTCTCGGGAGGGCTGAAAACTTACCGGGCTGCCACTGCTCCGATTATCATACGAGAAAATAATGGAAATGAAATAGACGAATCACCCGCACAACAGGGGAGTGCTCCCCAAGCCAAGCAACCTACGGTTGCTAAGGTTTCAGATACCACGGTTACTGCCGCTGCTGCCGTCACCGCAGACGCCCCTGCAAGCCCCGCTAAAACAGTTCGGGTAGACGCCTGCGGATTACAATGTCCCGGCCCGATTTTGAAAATGAAGAAAACAATGGATACACTGGCATCAGGTGAACGGGTGGAAATCACCTCAACCGATCCAGGATTCCCGCGTGACGCTGCCGCATGGTGCAGTTCAACGGGCAATCAACTGATTTCGAGAGACAGCTCCGGAGGAAAATCTATTGTTGTCATAGAAAAAGGAGAACCAAAATCATGCAATATTGTTACTTCATGTGAGGGCAAAGGAAAAACATTCATCATGTTTAGTGATGATTTAGATAAAGCTTTAGCTACCTTTGTGCTCGCAAATGGCGCAGCTGCTACGGGACAAAAAGTCACCATCTTCTTTACGTTCTGGGGACTGAACGTCATCAAGAAGTTGCACAAACCGGAAACCGAAAAGGATATTTTCGGAAAAATGTTTGGCATGATGCTGCCTTCCAGCTCCAAAAAGCTGAAACTTTCTAAGATGAGTATGGGCGGAATAGGTGGAAAAATGATGCGGTATATCATGAACAAAAAAGGGATTGATTCACTGGAATCCCTGCGCCAGCAAGCGCTGGAAAACGGTGTGGAATTTATTGCTTGCCAGATGTCAATGGACGTGATGGGAGTCAAACAAGAAGAACTCCTGGACGAGGTGACCATTGGCGGCGTAGCAACATATATGGAACGGGCGGATAACGCAAACGTTAATCTATTTATTTAAAAAATGAACGAATGAAATATTTAAATAATGTATGAAAACAATATGTGCAATGCGTGATGTATTCAAAGCAATAGGTAACTTTGAAACAGCATTTGAAAAAATGTACCAGATATCGCTCAATGAAGCAATGATATTGTGTGCCCTCAAAGAGGCTTCGGACAAAGTGACGGCTACCAACCTGTCCAAGCAAACCGAACTAAGCCCCTCACACACATCTAAAATGCTGCGGATACTGGAGGAAAAAGGGCTGATCGTCCGATCACTCGGAAGTGAAGACCGGAGACAGATGTATTTCCATCTGACTCAATTGGGTAAACAACGGGTAACTGAACTGGAACTTGATAAGGTAGAAATACCGGATCTACTAAAACCTCTGTTTTAATAAACGGATTTTTTCAAATAAATATCTGTAAATAATAAACGGTGAGCAAACTCCCTGATAATAGGGCAGAGCGCTCACCGTTTTTCTTTCCGCCGGGCCAAAGAAATATGTTAATTTTCCGGCAAAAGAAATTTCCACGCGAACCTTTTTCCACCTTTCTTGTTGTTTGTATCAAAAGCCCAAGGTACCTGGGCGTGATTTTTATATAACCTAAACATTATAAAAGATATGAAGAAATTAATTCCTATTTTATTGGCGGTCTTTGCACTCGCTTCATGTGAAAAAGACCCGGACATGGGTAAGCTGGATGACAATTATCTGGTATACACTAACTACGACAAGAAAGCCGATTTCAAAGTTCCTACATTCTATCTGGCACCCCAGATTCTGGTTATCAGTGACAGTAAAGAACCGGAATATCTCGAAGGTGAAGGCGCAGAACAAATTCTGGCAGCTTATACAGACAATATGGAAGCTAGAGGTTACGCAGCAGCACCTGACCAGGAAAGCGCAGATCTTGGTATTCAGGTAAGCTACATCGCAAGTACTTATTATTTCACCAGCTACACACAACCTGAATGGTGGTGGGGTTATCCCGGATATTGGGGCCCTGGCTACTGGGGTGGCAACTGGGGTGGTGGATGGTACTACCCGTATGCTGTAACTTATAGTTATAGTACCAATTCCTTCCTGACGGAAATGGTAAACTTGAAAGCTGAACAAGGCGACAATAAAAAACTGCCTGTTGTATGGACAAGTTATCTGACCGGATTTGAGACTGGTTCCAAAGCTGTCAACCGTACTCTTGCAGTAGAAGCTGTCAACCAATCCTTTACTCAGTCACCTTATCTTACTAACAAATAAACAACTACAACTGTTATGAAAACAAGAAAAAATATATACTTCAAGGTAGTAGCCTTAGCGGCTATTGCCATCGCCTTCGCCATGCCGGCTAAGGCACAGCTATCGGACAATGGATATGCGAATATCGACTGGCAGTTCAATGCTCCGCTAAGTAATCATTTTGCAGATAAAGCAAGCGGTTGGGGTATGAACTTCGAAGGTGGTTATTTCGTGACTCCTAACATCGGCTTGGGTCTTTTCCTCAACTATCACAGTAACCACGAATATGTAGGTCGCGAAACCTTCCAGATGGGCGCCGGTGAAGTGACTACCGATCAGCAACATACCATTTTCCAATTGCCTTTCGGTGCTGCCGCACGTTACCAGTGGAATCGTGGTGGATCTTTTCAACCATACGTCAGTGCTAAATTAGGTGCTGAATATGCTAAAATCCGTTCTAATTTCAGCATGCTGGAAGCAAGAGAAAACAGTTGGGGATTCTACGCTTCTCCTGAAGTAGGTATCAATGTATTCCCATGGGTTTACGGACCGGGCTTGCACTTTGCTTTGTACTACAGCTATGGTACCAACAAGGCTGA
Source organism: Bacteroides luhongzhouii (assembly GCF_009193295.2). Classification (NCBI taxonomy): domain Bacteria; kingdom Pseudomonadati; phylum Bacteroidota; class Bacteroidia; order Bacteroidales; family Bacteroidaceae; genus Bacteroides; species Bacteroides luhongzhouii. The sequence continues at coordinate 512,878 of NZ_CP059973.1, forward strand.
CGTACTGCATTACAGTGTAGATGGATTGAGCAACTTCGGCTTCCGCTTGGGTGTATCCTTCTAAAAAGAACTGCAACTATCAGAATATTACGTTAATAATACAAAGAATGCCCTTCTACTTTTGCAAGTAGAAGGGCATTTCATTTGACATCCCATCCAGTCCGGAATCATTATTTCTTTTTCATCGCATCATAAATAGCTCCTTGTATTCGCTCACGAATGTGCAGTTGATTCAGCTTGCGATTTGTTACATCCGGATAAATCCGGTTGCTAAGAAATACATAGACCAGTTCATTGACCGGGTCTACCCATGCGCATGTACCGGTAAAGCCGGTATGACCGTACACTTCGGCAGGTGCGGCAGGAGCACAATTTCCTTTCTTCGGATCATCAGCATCCGGTTTGTCAAAGCCCAAGCCACGTCGGCTGATTTTTGAGGTTTCAGTAGTAAACAGCTGACAGGTTTCTTTGCTTAGATAGCGTTGACCGTCTATTTCTCCTCCATTCAGCAACATCTGATAAACACGGGCTACATCACGGGCAGTAGAGAAAAGTCCGGCATTTCCGGCCAACCCGCCAAAGAAAGCGGAAGCCTCATCATGCACAAATCCCTGCAAAGTCTCTTTACGCAAGAAACGGTCTTTGTTGGAAGGGACAATTTCCGATTTGGCAAAACGGCGTAAAGGCAAGTAGCCCGTATGCTCCAACCCCATCGGTCCGTAAAACTCACGTTGCAGATAGGCTTCCATAGGCATACCGGCCAGTTGTTCTACCAACATCCCCAACAGAATGAATCCGACATCACTATATACATAGCGTTTCTGCTTTAACGGAGCTTCTGCTATTTTCTCTTCTATCACCTTCCGGAAGGAGCGGTTTAGCCACAAGCTATCGCAGATTTGAACAGTGTAATCACCGGTCTTGACGGGAGAGACGTATTCACTTTTGAATTTGAATTTCGGATTCGCCCATGAAGCCGTTCCCAACTGTAACGGATGATGAGCGTCTTTGCGTGCGCTGAACAATCTTCCGTCATAACTATCTTTATCGATGGCTTCTTGGTAGAAAGGAATCCAAGAAGGTAAACCGGACTGATGATACAGGATTTCCTGAATCGTTATATCTTTCTTATCGGTATGTTGCAAAAACGGCAAATGATCCGAAATCTTATCTGTCAGATTGAAACGTCCCTTATCGTAGAGTTTCATGATGGCAAGCAAAGTGCCCGTCGTCTTCGAGAGGGAAGCCAGATCGTAGATATTCGTAGATTCGACACGCGGACTTCCTTTGCCCGTATAAGTGCCGAAAGACTTGTCGAACATGACATGGCCGTTTTTCAACACTACCACCTGGCAACCGGGATAAGCTCCCTGGCGAATACCGTCTAATGCGATGGAATCGACGCGCTTTAGATGAGTAGAAGAAAGCCCGTATTCTTCCGGCACGAAATGCAATGGCGTCTTGGGGGTAATGGTCACTCCTGCTCCCGTTGGAAACAGTTCTCCCAAGCTTGCCGACAACTGTCCGTCTGCGGATGCCTTGGCAAATAACACATCTGCTACCTGACGCTGCACGTCTCCATTATAACTGTGCCCCAACACGACTGCCGAAGCATGAGACACGGCCCGCTGAATCTGCAACATCATCTTCCCCGGAGTAAAAAACAGATAAATAGCCGGACTTTGAGGAGCAAACTTCGCAAAGAAAGGCTGATAAGAAGCCAACCGCTGTTCGCTAATGGCTACAATGATTCGTTTATAGGTAGACAGAGAATCACGCAACCGTTGATTTTCCTCTTCTGTCTGATTGGCGCGAAGGGGAAAACGTACCAAAGATGTATAACGGGAAAGTTGTTTGGCCAATACATCGGTTTCTCCGGGATCTCCCACTTCGAGCAGTGCAATCGCCTGCTCCTTGTCTGTATGTAGGGGGAGGATATGATTCTTATTGTTCAAAACGGTTATTGCCGCTAGATTCAACCGGCGAACCAAGTCACGTGTCTGCGGACTGTTAATGCGTTGTTCCAAACCGGATAATTGTACATACGATTTCTTCTTAAGTCCCAACACATATTTATAAGTCAAGACTTTGCGGCATTTGCTTTCAATCTCTTCACGGCTTAGTTCCCCTTTTTCAACAGCTTCCAGTACGGCTGGTATCTCTTCCTTTAGGTTCCGGGGAGACAGTACCATGTCATTACCTGCTTTCAAAGCTTGCAAACTGACATTTCCATTTCCTGCCACGCCTTTCATGGCAAGTGCGTCGGTAAATATCAGGCCTTTGAACGCTAGTTCATCGGTCAGCAAATCATACACGACATTGCGGGACAAGGAAGACGGAAGTCCGCCAATAGGTTCAATCACCGGCACTTGCAAATGGCCTACCATCATACCGCCCAGTCCGGCACGGATGGCCTCTTTAAACGGATAAAGCTCCACACTATCCAGACGCTCGCGAGTGAAAGGAAGTACCGGAAGCGCTTTATGCGAATCGACATCGGTATCTCCGTGTCCGGGAAAGTGTTTGCACACAGATAACACCCCTCCACCTTCCAAACCGGAAGCATAAGCGATTACCTTATCAGCCACTTGGATCGGATCTTCTCCAAAAGAACGGGTATTGATGACGGGATTTTTAGGGTTTATATTCACGTCCGCCACCGGAGCGAAGTTTACCTGTACTCCAATCTGCCGGCATTGACGGGCAACTTCACGTCCATACTCATAAAGCAGCCGGTTGTCGCGGATACATCCCAGCACCATATTTCGCGGGAAGACAGGCGTACCACGCAGACGCATGGCCAATCCCCATTCTCCATCAAAGGTAATCATCAAAGGGACTTTGGCTTGTCGCTGCGCCCGGTTCGTCAGTTCGACCTGGTTTTGCATCTTCCCTCCGGAAAAGAGAAGGCCGCCTACTTTATAAGTGTCGATGACTTCGCGCAGCAGTTCCAAGTTTCGTTTGGTGTCTACCGGAGCAATGGTATAGATGAACAACTGACCTACCTTTTCTTTAAAGGAAAGTTTATCCATAACCGAATCAACCCAGTGCTGACAGTCCTTGTCTTGAAGGGCTTTGTACACCAGCAGAGGTTCAACGGTTGTAGCATTCTGCGCCGGACTCGAAACTGTACCGACCGCGATAAGGAATAAAAGCGTTACTATTGAGGGAATTATCTTCATTTATGTTTCAATGTCAAATCGAGACGGCCTACACGAACACCATTTTTTCCTGTGTGCATGACAGGCACCTCCTTTCCGTCCATATTCAAGTATGTTTTGGGGCCTTCCATAAATGTATGGGAGTGTCCACCCAGAATCACGTCGATATTGTGCGTTCCGGCAACCAGCTGTTCATCCATCTGGATGCCCAGATGAGACAGGCATACGACCAGATCACAACCTTCTTCCTCTTTCAACAAGGTAGCTATTTCGTTGGATACACGGATCGGGTCTTCATAAACGACTCCTTCGCATTTATTGGCCTGAATCATTCCTTCCGGCTGGGTTCCGAGACCGAACACGCCGATTCTCAAGCCATATTTCTCCAGAACGACGTAGGGCTTGACTATATCTTTTAATGCCGTAGCATCCAGATTATAGTTGGCACAAACGACCGGAAAATCAGCCATCTTGAAAATGCGGGCCATATTATCCACATCGAAATCAAACTCATGGTTACCGATCGTCATTGCGTCATAGCCCATTTCATTCATCAGTTTGACTTCCACTTCTCCGCGGAACATATTATAATAAGGTGTCCCCTGGGAAATATCTCCGCAATCGAAAAGCAATACATTCTTATGCTCTTTGCGGAACTGTTCGAGAAAAGCCGCCCGACGGACAAAACCACCTTTGTTATAATATCCGTCACCCTTCTGATTGATAGGTTCGATACGGCTATGCACATCGCTTGTTTGTAAAATGATAACTTCTTTGGTATCCTGCGCAAAGATTGAAAAAGTGAAACTCAATGCAAGACATAGCAGGAATAATATCTGAAATCTTTTCATATTCAATATTTTTAGATTCTCCTTTTTTTATTTTATCGTAATACGTCCGTCTAGTTTGGAGGTAATCACTTTGCCTTCGGCTGTTTGTTTGCGTACATAATCAAGAAATAGTCCGCGTAAGGTAGCATTTTCGGGGCATACTCTCTTCTCTGCCTGCAGGAAAGCATCCATTCGTCCGTTTCCGTCTGCCAGATAGTCGATAGTAGCCACTGTGTAAAGCTGGTCATCTTTTAGCGGTTTTCCGGCAATAAATGCGTTCAGCAGCTTTCCGTCTTTTGTGATTTCAAGACGGACACCGCTCACTCCTTCGCCATGCAGAGACGCTATTGCTTCACAAAGATGTCTCAGGTCCGTCCCTTTCATAGTCAATACACAAAGGGAGTTCTCGAAAGGAAGAATTTCAAAAACATCTCCTACCGTGATATCTCCTTCGGGCAAGATACTACGCAAGCCGCCCATATTTACCAATCCCATATCGGCCGGTTTCCCCAATACCTGGGTTGCCGCTTGCTGTAGAACACCCGCGACAAGGTCGGATAGCAAGCTTTCAGGAACTCCTTTATCCATTTTCATCGCACTGGTGCCAATGACTTCATACATCATCGCATCCACCTTTTCCTTATAAGGTTTTAAGATTTCGGTAGCTTTCACGTTGGGATTGGTGTCCCAAACAGAATCAATCGTTATCATGCTACCCTCTACTTTGGTTACTTCATACTGTGCCGTAGTCTCGCGTGCGGTCCGGCAGGAAGTGAACAGGAAACCTCCTGCAAACGCCGCCACCATCAGATACTTTACATAAGTCTGTTTCATGTTCGCTATTTTTAGATATGCCACAAATATACAAAAACATTTGGCTATCTGGCAAATAATTCGTTACTTTGCACCGCTTTCGCGCAATCGCTGTCAAGAGAAGAGATACTTGGTATGTTGCGTTGTAACGATGAAACAATTTAATAATAACAACAATGGATTTAATTAAAATTGCAGAAGAAGCATTTGCTACCGGAAAACAGCACCCGAGCTTCAAAGCAGGAGACACTGTAACAGTGGCATATCGTATTATCGAGGGTAACAAAGAACGTGTACAGTTGTACCGTGGTGTTGTTATCAAAATCGCCGGTCACGGAGACAAGAAACGTTTTACTGTACGTAAAATGTCAGGAACTATAGGCGTAGAAAGAATTTTCCCAATCGAATCACCGGCTATCGATAGCATCGAAGTGAACAAGGTAGGTAAAGTTCGTCGCGCTAAATTGTACTACCTGCGTGCTCTTACTGGTAAGAAAGCTAGAATCAAAGAAAAAAGAGTTAACGGCTAAGCCGAACTTTTCGATTCGAAATAAAAAAGGGAACTTCATTATGAAGTTCCCTTTTTTATTGCTATTATTCCCGCAAACAATTCTCAAAGCATTCCACCATGATGAGAAAAAATACTCATCGCAATGAGTATTTTTTCTCACAGTAATGAGAATTTCTTCTCATTACTGTGAGAAAAAGCCCCTTCCTGAATAGGCTGGCAGCGAGGAAGAATATAAAACAAAGCCCCGAAAGTCATAAACTCCCGAGGCTTCATCACCTTTATTATAATAATGATATATTATTCTTTCAAATCTTTCAGTTCCCAAGCCAATGCACTGGCACCCAGTACAGCAGCATCAGAATCCTTCAATTCGGAAACAAGCAATTTCGTCTTACCTTTATAGATATTCAGGATATTATCATCAATTGCCTTCTGAATCGGTTTCATTATATAGTCACCGGACTTGGCCAAGCCACCGAACAATACAATTGCTTCAGGACTGGAGAATGCAATAGCGTCTGCCAAAGCTTCACCCAAAATATTACCTGTAAATTCGAAGATTTCCTGTGCCAGTTTATCTCCTTGTACAGCTGCATCATACACATCTTTTGAAGTGATGTTTTCTGCAGGAATATTACGAAGCAGGCTAGCATCCGTACGAGCGGCAAGGAATTCGCGAGCTGTGCGAGCCACACCGGTAGCCGAACAGTAAGTTTCCAGACATCCCTTACGGCCACAACCGCAAAGACGACCATCGCGACGAGCGATCACGTGTCCTAATTCACCTGCAAAACCGTCATGTCCATACACCATCTGACCGTTGATAACAATACCACTACCTACACCGGTACCCAGTGTAATCATGATAAAGTCTTTCATACCACGGGCAGCGCCATAAGTCATTTCACCAATAGCTGCAGCATTTGCATCGTTTGTCAAAGCAGTGGGGATACCCAGTCTTTCTTCAAACATGGCAGCCAACGGAAGAATTCCCTTCCAAGGCAAGTTTGGAGCAAACTCAATCGTTCCCGTGTAATAGTTACCATTCGGGGCACCGATACCGATACCTCTGATTTTATCAACGCCACCATTAGCAATAATCAATGGAAGCAGACTTTTACACACTTCATCAGCGTATTCTTCTACTGTGGGATAACCAGATGTTTTAATTGAACTGCTGGCAATAATAGTTCCGCGTGCGTCTACAATTCCAAAGACGGTATTTGTTCCGCCTATGTCAATACCTACTACGTAGGGTTTTTCCATGTTTGAATTCATGATACTTTTATTTAAAAGGGTTAGTTAATTACAAAGTTTACTGCACACAAATTACGTAAAGAAGATTGAGTCTACAAAATGTTTTTTGAAAAAAGTTCAACCTATTTGCAACTTTTCGTATCTTTCGCACGTCTAACAATAGAAAATTATCAGAAAACAAGAACTAAATAAAGAAAATTGTGATACAACTAACGAATATCAACAAGACCTACAACAACGGAGCGCCTCTCCATGTACTTAAGGGTATTAATCTCAACATCGAACAAGGAGAATTTGTTTCCATCATGGGGGCATCCGGGTCTGGGAAATCAACTTTACTCAATATATTGGGAATTCTCGACAACTACGATACCGGAGATTATTATCTGAATAACGTACTCATCAAGAACTTAAGCGAAACCAAAGCTGCCGAATACCGGAACCGTATGATCGGATTTATCTTCCAGTCGTTCAATCTGATTTCCTTTAAAGATGCCGTAGAGAATGTAGCACTTCCTTTATTTTATCAAGGAATAAGCCGCAAGAAACGAAATGCACTTGCCTTGGAATATCTCGACCGTCTGGGTTTAAAAGACTGGGCACATCACATGCCCAACGAAATGAGTGGCGGTCAGAAACAACGTGTGGCAATCGCACGGGCTTTAATCACCCAACCGCAAATCATTCTGGCAGATGAGCCTACGGGGGCTTTGGACAGTAAAACGTCTGTGGAAGTAATGCAGATTCTGAAAGATCTCCATAAACAGGGAATGACGATTGTTGTTGTCACCCACGAAAGCGGAGTTGCCAACCAAACAGACAAGATTATACATATCAAAGACGGAATCATCGAACGCATTGAAGATAATATCGACCACGACGCTTCTCCTTTCGGAAAAGACGGGATCATGAAATAAGTATGAAGTAATAAGTATTAATTCCATGTGGTCGCAGCACAGTCTAATACTTAATACCTAATACTTACCTATCACTTAATACTTAAAAAAATGATTGATATTTGGCAAGAAATATACAGTACCATCAAGCGTAACAAGCTAAGAACTTTTCTCACAGGATTTGCTGTGGCATGGGGTATCTTTATGCTGATCGTCCTGTTAGGCGCAGGCAACGGATTGATCCATGCATTCGAGCAATCGGCTTCCGAACGTGCCATGAACTCCATCAAGATTTTTCCGGGATGGACCAGCAAATCATACGATGGACTGAAAGAAGGAAGACGAGTGCAACTAGATAATAAAGACGTAGATGCCACCGACCATTATTTTCCGGACCATGTCATTAAAGCCGGGGCAACTGTGTGGCAAGGAAGTATTAATTTAAGCTTCGGACAAGAATACGTCAGTTTGAATCTTTCCGGTGTATATCCCAACCATACGGAAGTAGAAGTGGTGAAACTCTTCAAAGGACGTTTCATCAATGAAATCGATATTAAAGAGCGCCGGAAAGTAATTGTGCTCCATAAAAAGACCGCAGAGATTCTTTTCGATAAAACTCATACCGAACCTATCGGGCAGTTTGTCAATGCCGGCAATGTGGTTTATCAGGTAGTAGGGCTTTATAATGATAAAGGAGACAGCGGAGACAGCGACGCTTACATCCCCTTCACCACCCTGCAAACAATTTACAACAAAGGAGACAAGCTGAACAACCTTGTCATGACTACCAAGAACCTGGAAACGGTAGAAGCGAATGAAGCATTTGAGACTCATTACCGCAAGGTACTGGGGGCCAATCATCGCTTTGACCCGACAGACCATAGTGCTATCTGGATTTGGAACCGGTTTACCAACTACTTGCAACAGCAGCAAGGCTCGAACATGCTACGTATCGCTATCTGGGTAATTGGTATCTTCACGCTGTTGAGCGGGATTGTAGGAGTTTCCAACATCATGCTGATTACCGTAAAAGAACGTACCCGTGAATTCGGTATCCGTAAAGCTCTGGGCGCCAAGCCGATTTCTATTCTCTGGCTGATTATCGTAGAGAGTGTCACCATTACCACGATATTCGGATATATAGGTATGGTGGCGGGTATCGGAGTGACCGAATGGATGAATAACGCCTTTGGCAATCAGACAATGGATACCGGAATGTGGACGGAAACTGTTTTCCTGAATCCGACAGTAGATATAAGAGTCGCCATACAGGCTACACTCACATTAATAATAGCTGGTACGTTAGCCGGATTATTCCCTGCCCGAAAAGCAGTCAGCATCCGGCCAATCGAAGCACTTAGAGCAGATTAAGACTATGAGAATAGACATGGATACCTGTGAGGAAATCCTCATTACCATTACAAGAAATAAAACGAGAAGCCTGCTGACTGCATTCGGTGTTTTCTGGGGAATCTTTATGCTCGTCGCCCTGATCGGCGGCGGACAAGGACTGGAAGGCATGATGAAAAAGAACTTTGAAGGATTCGCGACCAACTCCGGCTTCCTTGCCGCACAGAAAACGGGTGAAGCTTACAAAGGGTTCCGCAAAGGCAGGTGGTGGAATCTGGAAGCTATCGACATCGAGCGTCTCCGCTCGAAAGTCAAAGATGTGGAGGTCATTACTCCTTCCATTGCCCGTTGGGGTTCCAAAGCCGTATACGAAGATAAGAAATACGATTGCAGCGTGAAAGGATTATATCCGGACTATCTCCACATCGAATCACAAGAAATGGCCTACGGCAGGTTTATCAACGAAGTGGATATACAGGAAGCGCGTAAAGTGTGCGTTATCGGAAAGCGTATCTATGAAAGCCTGTTCAAACCGGGAGAGGATCCTTGCGGTAAATACATACGTGTGGACGGAATTTATTATCAGGTGATCGGTATGTCTTCTTCCGAGGGGGACATGAACATACAGGGACGGGCTTCGGAAGCTGTCACCCTGCCTTTCACCACGATGCAGCAAACGTATAACTTAGGGGGACGGATCGATGTCATCTGCTTCACCGTGAAGCATGGAATCAAAGTGTCCGACGTACAACCGGAAATGGAACAGATTATCAAAGCTGCGCATTATATCGCTCCCAATGATAAACAAGCACTTATGTACCTGAATGCGGAAGCGATGTTCTCGATGGTAGACAATCTGTTTACCGGTATCAACATACTGGTTTGGATGGTAGGATTGGGAACTCTGCTGGCAGGTGCCATCGGCGTATCTAATATTATGATGGTAACCGTGAAAGAACGTACCACCGAAATTGGTATCCGCCGGGCAATCGGCGCACGCCCCAAAGATATCCTGCAACAGATTCTCTCGGAAAGTATGGTGCTTACCACCATTGCAGGAATGTGTGGAATCTCTTTTGCCGTCATGGTGTTGCAACTGGTAGAGATGGGAGCAAACGCCGACGGAGGAGACGTCCGTTTTCAGGTTACCTTCGGACTGGCAATCGGCACTTGCGCCCTTCTGATCGCATTGGGAATGTTGGCAGGTCTCGCACCAGCTTACCGGGCTATGGCTATCAAACCGATTGAAGCTATCCGCGACGAATAAAGAGGTGCAAGAGATTTCAATCATCAATCGTAAATAATAAAATCATAAATAAAGTCATGAAAAAGTATCTGAAAATCACATTATTGGTAGTCATTGCTATCATTCTTGTCGGAACATTCGTATTTCTGTATCAGAAGTCTAAACCCAAGGTAATCACTTACGAAATAGTAAAACCGGAAATCACTGATCTCCAAAAGACCACAGTAGCTACCGGAAAGGTGGAACCGAGAGACGAAATTTTAATCAAACCGCAGATTTCGGGTATTATCGACGAAGTGTACAAAGAAGCCGGACAAGCGGTGAAGAAAGGGGAAGTTATCGCCAAAGTAAAAGTAATCCCTGAACTCGGTCAACTGAATTCAGCAGAAAGCCGTGTGCGTCTGGCAGAGATTAATGCCACACAGGCAGAAACGGATTTTGCCCGCGTGAAGAAGTTGTACGAAGATAAACTAATCAGCCGGGAAGAATACGAGAAGAGTGAAGTAGCCTTGAAGCAGGCTCGTGAAGAGAGACAAACGGCTAAAGATAATCTGGAAATCGTAAAAGAAGGGATTACCAAAAACAGCGCATCGTTCAGTAGTACGATGATTCGTTCTACCATTGACGGGTTGATTCTGGATGTACCTGTAAAAGCCGGTAATTCCGTGATTATGAGTAACACGTTTAATGATGGAACCACGATTGCTACGGTGGCCAACATGAACGACATGATTTTCCGTGGTAACATTGATGAAACGGAAGTGGGACGTATCCACGAACAAATGCCGATCAAGCTGACAATCGGAGCTTTGCAGAATCTGACTTTCAACGCCATTCTGGAATATATCTCTCCGAAAGGAGTAGAAACCAACGGTGCCAACCAGTTTGAAATCAAGGCTGCGATTACCATTCCGGATTCCGTTCAGATTCGTTCCGGATATTCGGCTAATGCGGAAATCGTGTTGCAAAGGGCAAATCAAGTATTGGCAGTGCCCGAAAGCACTATTGAGTTTAATGGCGACTCTACATTTGTATACATCATGACAGATTCAGTGCCCGAACAAAAGTTCCAGCGTACACAGGTGACTGCCGGTATGAGTGATGGAATCAAGATAGAAATCAAGAAAGGAATAACTGCACAAGACAAAATAAGGGGTGCAGAGAAAAAAGACAAATAATTGAATTCAATGAAAATAATTCGTAAAACCATATCAGCTCTTCTGCTTGCCGGGATCGGAATCACTTCTATCCAAGCGCAGAACAACTCTCCGCAAGCATGGACATTGCGGCAATGTATTGACTATGCCATCGAGCATAATATAGAGATTCGTCAATCGGCCAACAGTGTTGAAGCCAATAAAGTGAGTGTAAACACTAGCAAATGGGCACGCCTTCCGAATTTGAGCGGCAGCGCCAGCCAAAACTGGAGTTGGGGACGTACTGCTTCTCCGATAGATAACTCGTATAGTGACATTAACAGTGCCAATACTAGTTTCAGCTTGGGAACCAACGTACCTATATTTACCGGTTTGCAGTTGTCTAATCAATATTCACTTGCCAAGTTGGATTTAAAAGCCGCTATAGAAGATTTGAATAAAGCCAAAGAAGACATTGCGATTAATGTCACTTCTGCTTATTTGCAGGTTTTATTCAACCAAGAATTAAGTAAGATTGCTCATAATCAGGTAGATTTAAGCAAAGACCAGCTTAAGCGTATCCAAGGACTTCACGGAGTAGGTAAAGCATCCCCTTCTGAAGTGGCTGAAGCGCAAGCCCGTGTTGCGCAAGACGAAATGACTGCTGTACAATCAGACAATACGTACAAGTTGTCATTATTAGACCTCACCCAACTTTTGGAATTACCTACGCCTGAAGGATTCGTGCTTGAAAGTCCTAAGGAAGAACTAGAGTTCGCCCCCCTCACTCCACCGGATGATATATACACACAGGCGCTTGCTTACAAACCAAGTATTAAGGCTGCAGAATACCGTTTACAAGGTAGTCTTAATAGCATTCGTATTGCTCAAAGTGCATTCTATCCACAATTATCCTTCAGCGCCGGCTTAGGTAGTAATTATTATACGGTGAGCGGAAGATCTGAAAACAGCTTCGGCAGTCAGATAAAGAACAACCTGAATAAGTATGTAGGGTTCAACTTGAGCATTCCGATCTTTAATCGTTTTTCTACACGAAACCGGGTACGCACCGCTCGTTTACAACAAATAGACTTATCTTTGAGATTGGATAACAGTAAAAAAATCCTTTATAAAGAAATTCAACAGGCTTGGTACAATGCTCTGGCTGCTGAAAGTAAGTATAACTCCAGTGAAGTGGCAGTGAAAGCCAATGAGGAGTCTTTCCGCTTGATGAGCGAAAAGTTCAATAACGGCAAAGCTACCTTTGTAGAATATAATGAAGCCAAACTTAATCTGACGAAAGCTCTTTCGGATAAGTTGCAAGCGAAATACGACTATCTGTTCCGGACTAAAATTCTGGATTTCTACAAAGGACAAGTCATTGAATAAAAAGAAATATATTTGAGTTTAGTTATAGTAGTTCCTTAAAACATATCCGTTGGTTCATTCGTTATTATAGAAAGAACTAACGGATATGAAGTATTTTATCATCATAGTGATCGTAATGATTAGTAATACATTTTTAGGAGTTGCTAAACCAATGAAAAATCAAGCTGAAATCTATTTTGCAGGAGGATGTTTCTGGGGAACAGAACATTTCCTGAAACAAATTCGAGGAGTAGAAAGTACTCAGGTAGGATATGCCAACAGCAACGTTGCCAATCCGAATTATGAACAGGTCTGTTCAGGAAAAACCAATGCTGCGGAAACAGTAAAGGTGGTTTATGATCCTAAAACGGTAGATTTAAATCTGCTGCTTGATCTGTATTTCAAGACAATTGACCCTACCAGCCTCAACCGTCAGGGTAATGACCGGGGAACACAGTATAGAACCGGAATTTATTATATAAATAAAGAAGATCTTCCTGTTATTAACCAGGCTATTAAACTATTGTCTGCACAATATAAGACTCCTATCGTCCTAGAAGTGAAACCATTGACTAATTTCTATCCCGCAGAGACTTATCATCAGGACTATCTGGATAAAAATCCGGGAGGATACTGCCATATCAATCCTGCTTTATTTGAAATGGCACGCAAAGCCAACGCACCGAAAACAAAAGTGTATCAAAAACCAGATGACTCAACCCTCCGTAAGAAACTGTCGGCAGAACAATATGCCGTAACCCAGAAGAATGCCACCGAACCGGCCTTCCACAATGAATACTGGAATGAGCATCGTCCCGGTATTTATGTTGATATTACCACCGGAGAGCCTTTGTTTGTCTCTACCGACAAGTTCGATTCGGGTTGTGGCTGGCCTAGCTTTTCCAAACCGATTCAAAAAGATATCATCGCAGAGAAGAAAGATACCTCGCATGGTATGATACGTACGGAAGTACGCAGTAAAACCGGGGATGCGCATTTGGGACACGTATTCACAGATGGCCCGAAAGAGAAAGGCGGATTACGTTATTGCATCAATAGCGCCTCCCTTCGTTTTATCCCGAAAGAGAAAATGAAAGAGGAAGGTTATGAAGAATATTTGCCACTCGTTAAATAGGTATCGAAAAGTAATATAAATCAATAAAATAGTTTATCTGAGAAACAAAACGGTGGATTATCCAATGAGGAAATCCACCGTTTTTTAATGCAGTTAAATTAAAAGAGAGAGAAGGAGTTTCACAACTCCTATTTATTTTTATCTGCTGGCGGTCAGCAGAGTTGCTTCATTCGTTGCGGGAGTAGCTACGTTCATAGCCCAATTCACACCGGATTCTTCAATCCACTTATCATTCCATTTATAGTTCATATAAGCTACCGGCATATTAGCGTCGTTCAATTCGTACACGCTCTTTTCAACAGCTGCATCGTAAGCTCTGTGAGAGTCATTCCAACGTGCGTATACCAAAGTGATTTCATTAGAAGAATAAATATAATCAATCTTGAAGTACGGCAGCCATTTGTCAGTGGAAGCATCCCATTTGAAAGCCTCTTTGGTAGCCATTCTCTTCTGATCGTCATAGGTAAAATCATATTTCATGTGACGATAAAGAGAACCATCCAATCTGTAAATCACTTTCGATACAACGAGATCATCTACTTTTTCTTCATTAGTAATGAAGTTATTGTTTTGTGCTTTCACTGTTGCATTAGAAATACCCGCAAATACCATAGCAACTAAAACGATCATTCTGAATAATACTGTAGTTTTCATAATTGTATATTTTTTATTTGTTCAACATTCAGTTTTTTGTTCTTCTGTTTATTAGACGGCTCAAGTGTCTCAAACGGTTGCAGCATTCTGAACTTTTTTCATTTTTCTTCGTTGTCCGCTTGCGACTATAGATATGCAACGAGCGTGCCAAAAAGATAACAAACTAATAATCAGGAAGATTACAAACAGAGTGGTGTACGAAAATGAACAGTTGTACGCTTAGAATCGAACAACTAATAAAAAAAACAGTTTATATACCACGAAACAGAATATTGTCTACCTTTGCACCCGATAAATTATCAAAATCAAACGATGAAAAAGAACAGTAAGAAACATATTCTTCTGCTGTCAGCCAGTGGAGGTATACTCATCTGTCTCATCAGTATTTATTTAAGTCGCAACGCTCTCTTAAGAAGCATAGTCGACAAACGTACATTTCATATTGAACAAACTCACGGGCTACGTATTCATTACGATAATCTGGAAATGAATGGATTGGATGAAATCATCCTCGAAGGTCTATCTGTTGTACCCGAACAACGGGACACATTACTGACACTCACATCCACCCGTGTCAAACTGAACTTCTGGAAATTACTAAGCAGAAAAATAAAAATACGTTATGTAGCCGCAGATGGAATTACACTTGCATTCACTAAGCGGGATTCCATCGCCAACTACGATTTCCTTTTTAGAAAGAGACCAGAGTATCTCACTCGAACGTCGCCACAAACGGACACCCAAACAAATTACGCAGAAAGAATCAACAAAATATTAAATTTATGTTATGGTTTTATGCCCGAAAACGGACAACTAAACAATATCTGTATCACAGAAAGAAAGGACAATAATTTTGTATCTCTCACTCTTCCCTCTTTTATCATTAAAGAAAATCATTTTCAATCCGTCATCACCATACAAGAAGACAGTTTAGCACAGCATTGGATAGCCGATGGTGAACTGCACCAACATTACAACTCATTAAAAGCAACGCTTTATTCATCTGATTCTCTAAAAGTTTCCATACCTTATATAACACGTAGATATGGTGCTAAGATAACCTTTGATACTTTATCGTATAGCCTGAAAAAAGAAATTGGGCCTTCCAAACAAATCTATCTCAAAGGAAAAGCGAGAGTGAACGGACTGGACGTATTTCATAAAGCCCTCTCTCCTGAAATCATTCATCTCGATCGCGGACAGCTCTGTTACGAGATGAATATAAACGGACACTCATTTGAATTGGACAGTACTACCATTGTTGACTTCAACAAACTCCAGTTCCATCCTTATTTACGTGCCGAGAAGGAAAAGGGAAACTGGCATTTCACTGCGGCAGTCAACAAATCCTGGTTTCCGGCAGACGACCTGTTCAGTTCTCTGCCAAAAGGATTATTCAGTAATCTGGAAGGTATCAAGACAAGTGGCAAGCTGGCTTATCATTTTCTGTTAGATATTGATTTTGCGCAACTGGATAGTCTCAAACTGGAATCTGAATTGAAAGAAAAAGATTTCCGTATCATAAGCTACGGAGCTACTTCACTCTCCAAGATGTCCGGTGAGTTCATTTACACAGCTTATGAGAATGGAGTGCCGGTACGAACCTTCCCTATCGGTCCTTCATGTAAACACTTTACCCCTCTGGACAGCATTTCCCCCATTCTAAGAATGTCTGTCATGCAAAGCGAAGATGGAGCATTCTTTTATCATCGCGGTTTCCTGCCCGATGCCTTACGGGAAGCACTGATTTACGACCTGCAAGTGAAACGCTTTGCACGAGGAGGAAGTACGATCACCATGCAATTGGTAAAGAATGTATTCCTGAACCGTAACAAAAACTTTGCGCGTAAGCTGGAAGAGGCATTGATTGTGTGGCTGATAGAGAATGAAAGATTAACTTCCAAAGAACGTATGTACGAAGTATATCTGAATATTGTAGAATGGGGACCGCTCGTTTATGGTATTCAGGAAGCTTCTGCTTACTATTTCAAGAAACGCCCTTCGCAACTGACCACGGAAGAAAGTATTTTCCTGGCTTCCATCATCCCGAAACCCAAACATTTCCGTAGTTCTTTTGCAGAAAGCGGACAATTAAAGGATAATATGGAAGGTTATTACAAGCTGATTGCAAAACGTCTTGCACAGAAAGGAGTAATAAGTGAAATCGAGGCGGATAGTATCCGCCCCGATATCCAAGTTACGGGCGACGCCCGGAATAGTCTAGCCGGTGAAAAACCGGAGTCTAGTTCTCCTTCCGCTGAGGAGCAATGAGATTGATATAAATAATAAAGGAATAGGTTATCTTCTTGAATTGCTGTTTCTTTCAGAGGAACGGGAAGAGCCTTGAGTGCTATTGCTTCTCGTACTTCCGGAAGAAGAACGTCTTTCTGTTTGTCCGCTGGAAACATTGCTCCGGGTAGAGCTACCACTGCTTCGAGTAGAGCTCGAACTACCGCTACTACGGTTAGAGGTAGTACTGCTGCTACGGCTAGAAGTATGGTCACTACTGCGACTGGAATTACTGCGGCTAGAGCTAGAGCTACTACGACCGGAAGAACTATTGTTTCTTTCAGAACTGTTATTTCTATTATAGGAACCACTACTATCGTTTCGTCTACTTGAACTTTCCCTTGAGCTGCTACTTGTTTTTCCACTTTCACGGTTGGAACCAGTACTTGTTGAACTTCCGCTTGTCGGTCTGCGGTTAGAGTTTGAAGAACCGGAACTTGTTTCCGGGCGACGACCTGGATTACGCTCCCCTTCTACTCTATTTGTATTCCCGTTTCTATTAGGAACAACATCTTTATTCGGTCTCCCACTTCCGGACGGTGTAGACGGTCTGACAGAAGTCGAAGGTCTATCTCCTGATTCCGGACGGGGACGAGTCGACGTACCAGGACGTGTTGTCGATGAACCCGGACGGGAAGAATTACCCGGACGTGTCGGTGCATTATGCGGACGAGTAGAAGTATTTGGGCGGAACCGGACAGAGCCGAAATCCGAACGACGATAAGAGTGATATACTCTCTGATCTCTCACCCGGTGCGATGCAGAGTAATGGTTGAAATTAGTATATCTTCCCCGATAGTAGCTTGTATGGTGAAAGTGTGGACGATAATGCGCTCCACAATAAGTACGGTAATGATAAGGCACACCGAAATAAAACAAGCTACGGTTTGGGTAATTGACGTAAACCCTGAAACTCCATTTCCCTCCGGTTACATAAATCGGCCGATAGAAATACTCGGCCCCCAGAAACCGGCGATACTGCGCATCACTCAATACCCATCGAAGATCGTCGTTACGGATATCCAAAGCTTCATAATAATCATCCAATGCCCATTCGTAACCACGCGCTACGTAATCCATTATATTACGGACAGAATAAATAAAATCGTAATTAATCTCATACGCATCATTATATTGCTGTGTACTCAAGCTCAATTCATACGCCATCTTATCGGTAAGAAAACGTGTTTCCTTACGTACCTTGCTAGTGCTCATTCCAGCCATTACGGTCATATTGGCGGTCAGACCGACAGCAAAGACTAAAAACAGTATTCGTTTCATAATTCAATCTCCTATCATTTATTATTCCGATGATATTCCTCAATAAACTTATGCATCTCATCCTTATATGCATTAGAAAATAAAATATCGATCACCTTATTAAAATTCCGTTTATCCCTTACATAAGGGTACAATTTCTTCATCATCTCTACCTGGTCAGGAGTATAAGAAATCTCTTTCACTATTTTCACGCATTGATTTGAAGTGACATCATACGTTCTCAACATCTGATTGATGAGTTTCTTCTGATCTTCATTCATGACCGTGAATTTGAGCTTATTGATGAACTCATCAAACTCCTGGTCCGTCATTAAACGAGGCTCTTCCGCCTGTTCGTGATTAGGATAAACCTCCACGGTAGTGTTTACAGCGGGGGGCACCATAACGGGATGCATCGGTGAAGGTCTGCCATACCCCCTGAACGTATCCATACTGACCACTTCTCTATTTACAAACTGGACGACTATTGTCATAGGCTCCGAGGTGAGTACAGGTGTACCGTTATCACGATGGAACTCCCATTCTTCCATATCACCGTCAAAACGCCGGAAATCAGGTTTTCCCAAAATGGACTCTACTTGTGATTGAGACATTCCCTGATGTATACCCATCACCTGTTTGGTAGATACATAGCTGGTAAAACAGCTACTAACCAATATCCCCAGCACCAAACACAGCATAAGATGTATCTTTTTCATAACCGTATCATTTTTAGTTAATAGTATCAACGCCTACCGTATTCTATCACAAAATCTTTCATCTTTTCCTTACTGGAACTAAATGTCAAGGTATTAATTACCAAAAGGAAAGCTTCTTTATCCACAATCCGGGGATACATCATCTTCATAATCTCCATCCGGTCGTCATCGAATGTATAAAGTTTGGTCAGTTGGAGACATTGGGCAGATGTAAAATCAGAACCGGCCAATGCAGCATTAAGCAACTTTATACGGTCATCTTTAAAAGGCTCCTTCTTCATCTCATTATAAAACGTTTGAAAGAGCTGATCGTTCATGACCCTGTTGTAACCATATCCCGGGCGGTGTTCTCCTTGTCCCGGACGATGTTCCCCCTGTCCGGGGCGGTCGGGTCTTTCCGGGTGCATGTTATCACGTCCGTCCACCCATATCTCTTTCACTCCCCGTCCATCAAAATAAACGTAGTCTTTATACAATTTTTCTCCTTTCCATACTCGCTCTCCCGGACGTGTAAAGCGGGTAGCAAACACTTCAACAGTATAATGTCCGGGATTCAAATTGGCTATAAAGCAGGTAGTAGTAGGCAAACAGATCTGGTTTCCTCCCAAGTAAACAAGAATCGGAGTATTTCCGCCGTCGATACGGATTCCTTTAACAGACTGCGCTTTTAAGGAAAGGGCAGCGAACAGGATGCAGAAACTTATTATAATCTTACGCATAGCTTATCTAGTTTTTATTATTTATATCTTTAATCTGATATCACAAAAATAGGGTGAGGAAACTCCCCACCCCAATGATTCTCTCTATTCGTATGTAGGGAAATCCCTATTCTGTTTAGGAATCCGCCAAAACAATGCCATCCTCGTGCAAGGTAATCAGACGTTTCTTATACAAGTCGCCCACGCCTTTCTTAAAGGTTTTCTTGCTGACACCAAACGTGTCGTAGATATCTTCCGCAGGACTTTTATCATTCAAACTGATTCGTCCCCCGTGCTCTTTGATATAGTCTAGCAGCGTTTTCGAAAAATCATCTATCTTTTCAAAACCGGGTTTCTGAAGAATCAAATCTACCTTACCATCTTCACGCACCTGTTTCACAAAAGCTTTCATCTCCATCCCTGTCTCCAACGGACAGAATATTTCATTTTCATACAATAAACCGCTATACTTGTCATCTATAATTGCTTTAAAGCCTAAGTCCGTCTTCTGCCAGATAAGAATATTCACCTCTGCTCCCGGAGTATATTCCGGCTTTTCTTTCGACAGATAACGTTCCACTTTTGCCGAAGCTACAATACGATAACTCTCTTCATCCACATGCGCATGAACCACATACTTCCGTCCAACCAGCATTTTCATCTTCTGCTCACGGAACGGCACAAACAGATCTTTCATCAATCCCCAGTTCAGGAAAGCTCCGTATTGATTTACCCAGGAGACTTCCAGACAAGCAAACTGTCCGACCTGCACTAACGGAGTCAGTGTCGTAGCAATCAGCCTCTCATCCATATCCAGGTAAAGAAACACATTCAAAAAATCTCCGATCTTACAATCCTCGGGCACATAGCGGGTAGGCAACAAAATTTCACCTTCTTCCCCACCATCGAGATATACGCCGAAATCGACTTCTTTCACGACTTCAAGCTGGTTGAACTTTCCTAATTCAATGCTCATATTCTTATCTATTTATTATATAGAATACAAAGATAATCTATTTTGAATAGATCTCTCAATCAGTCAGCTATAACTTTTCGTTATCGGGCAAAACTATTTGCAATGAACAATTTGCTTTCTAATATGTTAACTTTGTAGCGACAAAAAGAAAGAGTAAATTATTCACCTTTTAAACATATAAGATTATGGAATTTCTAACCAACGAGAAACTTACGATTGTGGGAGCTGCCGGAATGATCGGCTCCAACATGGCACAAACAGCCATGATGATGAAACTCACTCCGAATATTTGTCTCTATGATCCATTCGCACCTGCTTTGGAAGGAGTAGCTGAAGAACTGTATCACTGCGGTTTTGAAGGTGTCAACCTTACCTATACTTCCGACATCAAGGAAGCGCTGACCGGAGCTTCTTATATTGTTTCTTCCGGTGGGGCAGCCCGTAAGGCAGGTATGACCCGCGAAGATCTGTTGAAAGGAAATGCAGAGATTGCCGCTCAATTCGGAAAAGACGTTCATCAATATTGCCCGAACGTAAAACATATCGTTGTTATCTTTAATCCTGCGGATATCACCGGGTTGATTACTTTATTGTATTCAGGTTTGAAACCGTCACAGGTTTCTACATTGGCCGCACTGGATAGCACCCGCCTGCAAAACGAACTGGTGAGATACTTCCATATTCCTGCTTCTGACATTCAGAATTGCCGTACGTATGGCGGTCATGGAGAACAAATGGCTGTATTTGCATCTACCACCAAAATAAAAGGAGAGCCCCTGACCGATTTCATCGGTACTACCCGCCTTCCGTTGACGGAATGGGAAGCACTGAAAGTACGTGTCATCCAAGGTGGAAAACATATCATCGACCTGCGCGGTCGTTCTTCTTTCCAAAGCCCGGCTTATCTGTCTATCGAAATGATTGCCGCAGCTATGGGGGGACAACCATTCCGCTGGCCTGCCGGAACGTATGTTTCCAATGGCAAATTCGACCATATCATGATGGCGATGGAAACTTCAATCACTAAAGAAGGCGTCACTTATAAAGAAGTAGCCGGAACTCCTGCCGAACAGGAAGAATTGGAAAAGAGCTACGAACATTTATGTAAACTTCGTGACGAAGTGATTGAAATGGGGATCATCCCAGCCATTAAGGACTGGCATGCATTGAATCCCAATATTGACTAATCAAACAATATCAGCGAAAGCAGAAGGCCGAAACCTGACGATCTTTTTATCGTTCCGGGTTTCGGCCTTTTTATTTCATTGCCAATGTCATTCCCGCGGAAGAACACTCCGGACAAATGCCTTTCAGCACATAGTTTATACTATGCAAAGTAAATCCTTTAGGCAAATCAATCACCGGGATATGGGTACCTTCCAAGCAGAATGTCCGATGACATTTCTCACAATAAAAATGCGAATGTAAATCCTGCACCACACAATTGCAAGAGTTGTCGCAAACGGCATACTTCAACGAGCCGCTTCCATCGTCTATGCTATGTATGAGGTGATGAGACAAGAAGAGAGCAATGGTACGGGATATAGTCGATTTATCAACAGTGTCGAGTAGTGTTTCGAGGTCCAGCAATGACACTGCACGCTCTGCCTGCATCATCTCTTTTATCACCAAAAGCCTTATCGCAGTTGGCTTGATATCTCTTCTGACCAGCTTATCCAAATAAATATCTTCTTCCATCTTTCTCCTATTTTATCATTTTCTGTATTCTGACGGCATTCATTATAGCAAGTAACGCAACGCCTACGTCTGCGAAGACAGCTTCCCAAAGAGTAGCGATTCCACCGGCTCCCAAAATCAACACAAGCAATTTCACTCCAAATGCCAATGATACATTCTGCCAAATAATTCTTCGTGTCAGCCTTCCTACTTTGATAGCTTCAGCTACTTTCGACGGCTGATCTGTCTGTATCACAACATCGGCTGTCTCAATAGCCGCATCACTGCCCAATCCTCCCATAGCAATACCGACGTGACTTAAAGCAAGCACCGGTGCGTCATTCATTCCATCGCCGACAAATGCAATCTGGTTTGCCTCATCCTGACGCAATTCTTCCAAGTGTTTCACTTTCCCTTCCGGCAGCAAGTCGCCATAGGCTTTCGATATGCCGAGCTTCTCCGCAAAGTTAGTAACAATACTCTGTTTATCACCGGATAATATCTGTATGTTTTCAATATTTAAAGCTTTTAAGCGGTCAATAGCTACCTTTGCGTCTTCTTTCAGGGCATCAGCCAACAACAGATAACCTGCATAACGATTTCCAACAGCACAGACTACAATGGTATCCGTTATCTTCAGTAATTCTTGCGGATAGGCTATATCAAACTTGGACAATAACCGACAATTACCAACCAGAACCGGTATTCCGTCTATCGTTGCTTCCAATCCGAAGCCGGCATATTCTTTCGTACCGGTAACAGCTACACGTTCTATGTTTTGTTCTTTTGCATAGTTTACAATAGCTTTAGCAATCGGATGTGTACTATCACTTTCTACCGAAGCAATCAGTTTCACTAATTCTTCTTCCGAAATATCGCCTGCACTTTTACAGGCCTGCACGTCAAAGGTTCCTTTTGTCAGGGTTCCTGTTTTATCGAATACCACCGTATTGATCTTAGTGATAGCGTCCAGATAATTACCGCCTTTGAATAAAATACCCAATCGGGATGCCGCTCCGATACCACCAAAATAGCCTAATGGAATACTAACCACCAATGCGCATGGACATGAAATCACCAAAAAGACCAAAGCTCTGTATAGCCAATCATTAAATGTGAATACAAATGCAGAATTGATAAGTGAATAAACAAATGGAGATAATACAATTAATACGGCCAGTATGATAACAATCGGTGTGTAAACACGGGCAAACCTGCGAATAAACAATTCTGCCGGGGCTTTACGTTCGGCGGCATTCTGAACAAGTTCCAATATTCGGGCGAGTGCGCTCTTGTCAAAAGGTCTCGTCACTTCGAGTCGGATTACCTTGTCGGTTGCAATCATTCCGGCAAGCACTTCCTCCCCTTTCCGAATATTACGAGGCACGCTTTCGCCCGTTAATGCAGCTGTATTAAAAGCGGCAACCTCATTCTGCATGGTTCCATCAAGTGGCACTCGCTCACCTGCCTTTATTTCTATGATTTCACCGACTTTTATCTTTTTAGGACTTTCAATAACAAAATTACCCTCTCTAAGTACCAATGCTTTTTCGGGTCTTACGTCCAATAAGGCTCCGATATTACGTTTGGCCTTATCTACCGCTTTACCCTGAAACAGTTCTCCTACTGTATAAAATAGCATCACGGCTACTCCTTCCGGATATTCGCCAATATAGAAAGCTCCCAAAGTAGCAATAACCATCAGGGTGAACTCACTGAAATAGTCTTTTTCCCTGATGCTTTCCCAGGCTTCTTTCATCACTGGAATTCCTACCGGAAGATAGGCTGCGATATACCATATCAAAGAAACATGTCCTTCACGGAAGAATGCTAAATCGAGAGCATTCATTATTATTCCACCTGCCAGAAGCAGGAGAGAAAATATCACTTTCCCATATTCATGGAAGTTCGAAACCTTTGCATCAACCTTTTTTTCTGTTGCGCATGAGTGAGCGCCACAACTACAATGTCCCATAACATTCATCATTTAGTTGATGCAAAGGTAGCAAATGATTTATGCAACAAAGTTGCAAAATCGGTTTTAGAACATATATCCCAATGAGATCATCAGGTTTCTGTTCTTCATTCCTACTTCTTTGATTACCTCAACAAGTCCGAAATCGTAGCTTATGGCAACCTGATATTTCTTACTGAACTCAACTCCGGCTTTCAGTCCAAGACCAAAGTCGAAACGTTTCAGACCATCGTCGCCAAATATATCTTCAGATGCTGAATTGCCTCCTATTTCATCAAAATCAAAATAATCACCGTCCACTTTCGCTTTTGCTTTTCCAAACAGTCCGACAGCAATATAAGGACCTACACTACCAAATAATGAGAAATCATCATTCACTGCATATTTATATCCTACACGTACTGGTACTTCCAGATAGTATGGATTAAATGTTATGCTTGCAAGTGATCCGCCATCAACTTTAGCACCTTTCAATGTCAGCAATGCAGCGAAATCCATATAAGCACCACCGCCATTCGGAGCCTGCGACAATCCCACTTCTGCTTTAACTCCTGCGTGAAAACCTATCCTGCTGTCAAAACCTGTAATGGTGTATTTACTAACATTCATACCTGCCATCACACCCCATTTCAGGTTGTCTTGAGCATTGATACTCACTACGCTTATCGCTACTAGAGCGAACAATAACAAAGCCTTTTTCATACGAATAAATAATTTAATTATTGTTTAGAAATTATGTGAGACAAAAATAACAATAATTCGTATAACTCCGAGAGGTTTAGTAAAAATATAAAAAATAAACGATATGAATCTTATGAGATATAGTCATAGCAAGGGAACCAGACTATTTCAAACGACTTTATGGAACATAGAACAAAAACACTCTGTATAGAGAAAGGTAGATGTAAAACAACAAGTTAATAATAACCACAAAGACAAGTCAATTCGGATGGAGCGACACCCGAACGACTGCAAAGTCGAAAACGTAACATTTAGATGTTGCTATTTGCCTTTGAAAATATAAGAGGTAAAGGCTAGCAATACCCTCGAGGGGAACAAATGGATTCATCCAGGAGTTCCCCTCTATTTTTGTAAAGATGTGTACTATTGGAAAGACAGACATTAGATCTACATAGAAATTTGATGATTCTTATTGTCAACCAAAGTTTTTCCCCAATAGTATAATGATTATCATCGGTTTACATGCTGACAATAAGCCATGACAATAGACTGACAATAAAAAATTAGAACTTTTATTGTCAGCCTGTTCTTTGATTGCTTTGGAGCAGGATGCACCCGAAGGACATCATCGCTTGCAGTAACAATACCATCCACATAGAAAGCAGCTTTTTAAAATGAATCCTCCTATAAAATGAATGTTATATAGCCGGTATCTTTCACTTAACAAGTAGGTATTGTTACATTAAAGCATCAGTATTGTTAACTCTCCACGGCCGTGACGAGATCTTTCCACGGCCGTGGTAGGAACTCGTCACGGCTGTGGGAAGAAGTCACCACGGCCGTGACAAAGTAAAGATAGCGGTACTTTAGTAGAACTATACTGGCACTCAAGGGCAACTACATAGGCACGTTAATGGAACTATATAGGTAGATATCACTTTGGGAGGCTGTTATTAAAATGCGACATTGCTTCAGAACATGCTTCTAAGACTATTATTTATCAAGTCATATAAGGATCATAAGAGATAAAAATAAGGCTGACAGTAAAAGTAGAGATATTTTATTGTCAGCCTATTATCAGCATCTATTGTCAGGTGATATAGTATTGATATTCATATACTTGAATATTACCCTGACAGTTTGACAATAAAACAGGTATGTTTCTTTAGATTGAAGGCCATGGCAAATATGCCAAAGTCCATCTGGACCTTGGCAGCTGTCTGGTATCGCCCGAGTGTAGACCTATATCCATACTCGTTCACACTGGTTTTGATTCCAATGAAGCCCATGTGTTTTTCCCATGGGGCAAACATAATAATCCTTTTTGGGGTTATAAAAAAAGCTCTCTATGCGAAAAATCTCTTTCTGGAAGGGACGCTGCCGTTCCTTGTGGAAGTAGTTGTACTTGACAAAAGCCTGTATCCGGTTGGTCTGCAGCAGTTCATAATCCTCCTCACTTCCATATCCGGCATCGGCACAGTACCAGATGGAGCTGTACAATAAAAAAACAGGAAGTACGTGCGTTTCGAAACTTGATGTTGAAAGAAGGGTGCATAGGTGGCACAAAGCTGAAAAACAAAAATAGATTGGGAATCCGTTTTCTTAGGATTCCCAATCTATTTTTTTATGTATTAAGGAGAGACTTATCACAAGTGGGGAACTTTTTCAGTGCCCTCATTTCAATCTTTATCCGTTCTGAACGGACAAGCCGGCAAACCAACACTGTTATATAGATTAATATCCGGATTATTAGACCAGCCATAACGTACTGTAACCGGGTTATTTACTTTATCGCTGATTACTATTATCTTATCTCCTTCCTTATATGCCCGTGCAAAATGGAAAATCTTATCCTGTCCGGCCACAGCAAAGCTGCCAACACAGCCGTATTTACAATCAACCTGTAATCCGCCAGCTATATTATCAAAAGTTATGATAGCTTTGTTACCGGAAACTTCCATACTTTTAAATGTAGGTCCGCTATAGACCACATCTTTTCCATAATCCTTATTAAGAGCTATCAATGCAAGCCTGCGTCCAACATCCTGTTTATTGCGCGGATGGATATCGTCAGCTTCGCCAATATCAACAATTACAGCCTGACCGGTTTTAGGTACCGATAAAGTCATTGTTTGAGCCTCCCGTAATCGTGCCCAGTCGCTATCAACAGGAATAGTATCTTTTGCCATGTAGTTTGCAAGCTGAACCCAGTAAAAAGGAAAATCATATCCCCATTTATTACGCCAGTCGTTTATCATGGTTGGGAAAAACGTTTGATAATTTTTCGCTGCACCTATATTATTTTCGCCCTGATACCAGATGGCACCTTTAATGGCTAAATCTTTTATCGGATTTATCATGGCATTATATAATAGAGAAGGTTGCATATTAGGCCCTGCGTCCACATAATTGAATTGAGTATTGGTTACACCCGGTTTATAGTTCCAATTACCAGCTAATGGTATGTTGTTACCACTAACCGATAAATATAATTCTTCAGGCTTTCCATAAAGTCCGCCACCGTTGCCAGTATCGTGAACACGTACAGTCACAATATTAGTTCCTGATTGTAATACACCTTCCGGAACATTATAAACGCGATTCACAGCATATCCTATGGTTTCACCAATCTTCTGCCCGTTAATCCATGTTATATCGTTATCATCAATAGTGCCAAGAGATAATTTGGCTGCTTTTCCGGCAAACTCCGGATCAACATTAAATTTATAACTGAACCATACATATCCATCCACATTACCTAATACATTTTCCCATATTTGAGGTACATTCATTGTTTCCCATGTTGAAGTATTATGGTCTTTTTTAAACCATCCCTCCTGTAATCCGGGTTCCTGAGACAAAGCCTTGGTATATGCTTCACGGGCAACTGCATTAGTTACCATGAAGGCATCTAAATCTTTTATTTCACTTTTATACCTGCTTTTAAACTGCTGCGGTAATACTGAAAAAGCTTCAGGGCTGATCCATGTTTCAATATCCGTTCCACCCCACGAAGAGTTTATAATACCTATAGACACCTGCAAATCCTCATATAAATTACGGGCAAAAAAGTATGCCACAGCCGAGAAATTACCTACTGTTGCCGGAGAACATACTTCCCAGTTTCCTTTTAAATCATCTTTTGATACAGTACTTATGTCCTTCACAACATTAAATGATCTGATTTGCGGATAGTTAGCATTATTGATTTCTTCATCGGCCGAGTTGGAATTAGATACCACCCATTCCATATTTGATTGTCCGCTGCATAGCCAAACCTCACCAATCAGGATGTTTGTAAGCTGAATATTATTACCTTTTCCTTTAATACTCATAGTATAAGGACCGCCAAAACTCATTGGCTTTAGCTGAACAATCCACTTACCATCCTTACCGGCCTTCGTTTTCTTTTTCTGACCATTAAACGAAACTTCCACTGTTTCGCCCATATCGGCCCACCCCCATACGTTAACTGATTGATCACGTTGAAGAACCATGTTATCAGTAAAAATGCCAGGCATAGTTACTTTTGCTTCTAAAGAATTGAAACCGAACAGGTAGACAACGGCTAATAAAATTCTTAATAGATGTCTTTGCATAGGTATAATTATTTATATTATTTTCTATTGAACCAATATTTTTAATACTTCATCTTTTAACCAGGGTGCTGAAAATCTTACTTTTATTTCATCTTCTTTTCCCATTGCTTGAATATATGCCAAAATACGTCCATGATATACTCGATGCTTATTGTCTGTATAATCACTCATATCCTCATTATTACTAGCCTCCAAGCCTAACAATTTTGCCGGTCCTGCAATATGGCAAGTCACTTCGTTATCGGATAGCATCACAGGTATTCCATTTTCATCCACAATCTGCATAACTATTTGAGCTACTCCTCTATCTTTTGAGATAGCTTTCTCCGCTGATATAATTTTCAAAGCATAAGGAGCTTTGGATGATTGTATTTGATAGGTTGAAACTTGATTACCTGATTTATCCATACCGATTACTTCTAATTTCCCTGCTTTGTAGGGTATATCCCAGTAGATAATTCCCGTATTATCATCATATTCTTTGGTTTGCCCGACTTCGCGTCCATCGAGTAATAGTTTGGCTTTAGCTGCATTGGTATAGCAAACCACCCGGATGCTTTGTTCTTCTTCGTAATTCCATATCGGCCATGCGTCCATTGATGGCGTTTTTTCTTCATAATTTGCACCTTCATTTTCTGCATCCAGTTGCGACCAAACATCTTTCATTTGGCTTTTTGCTCCTTTACCGGGAGTAGGGTAAGTTCCTAAGTAAGCCATTGGTTTGTCCGACCACAAAGACTGTCTAAAATATCCGCGAGGTTTAATGAACCCTCCAAAATCAAGCAATCCTGAATAGAATCCTCTTGAAGGCCATTTGCCTGACTCACCCAAATAATCAATTCCCGTCCAAAGGAATTGTCCAAATACATATTCTTTATCGCGTGTTTGTTTCCATGCGTTCAGCTCGTGGCGATTTTCGCTTCCGTAAATTACACGATTCGGATAGCTTTGATGATCTTTATCATATAGACTTTCGGTATAATTGTAACCTGCAATATCAAGAGCTCCGGGATATTCTGTTTGATTTGACATGGCTACCCCCGCTAATCCGGCTGTTGTTGGACGCGATTTATCGTATTGCTTAACTACGGCAACTAATTTCTTTGCGATTGTACCTAAACGCATAGCATCGGGGGCGTCTTTTTTGTAACCGCCAAAGATGGCTTGTGTGAACCCTGTGTCCTCTCCTCCATCCAAAACCGGATGTGAGTACGGGTCGTTTGGATAATCGACTTCGTTTCCAATACTCCATGCAAAAACCGAAATATGGTTACGGTCGCGACGGACAAAGTCTGCCAAATCTTTTTCGCCCCATTCTTCAAAATAATCAAAGTTTCCTTCGAATCCAGGTGTACCTACATTCCACCCTTCGAGCCATTTGCGTTTAGGAAATTCCCATTCGTCATACATCTCGTTGAGAACCAGCAATCCTAACTCGTCGCACAAATCATATAATTCTGGCGCTTGCGGGTTATGGCTTGTCCGAATAGCATTTACTCCTATTTCTTTCAAGTTTTGCAACCTACGTTTCCATACCTCTTTGGGGACAGCCGAACCTAATACCCCTGCATCGTGATGCAGGCACACCCCTTTAATCTTTAGCCACTCCCTATTGAGAGCAAATCCTTTATTCGGATCAAAAGTGAATGATCTAAACCCTGTCTTTGTAGATGTCTTGTCTATTATTTTTCCATCCTGAATTATTGTCGTATTTAATGTGTATAAATTGGGAAAGTTCAAACTCCATAATTTAGGAACATTTACTTTTAGCTCATTGCTGTATTTGCCTATCGCATTTGCTGCAACATCTAATTTCCCTGACGATTTAGCTACAATTTTTCCATCGGGCGAAACCAATTCGTTCTTTACCATCAATTTACTTGTTGAAGCGTTTTCATTCTTTACATTTACTTCTATACTCAAAACTCCTCGTTTAGCGGTTACGGTTTTGGGATAAGTATAAACTCCCCACTGGTCGATATGTACCGGACTAGAATAAATCACATATACATCGCGATAGATTCCCGACCCGGTATACCAGCGAGAATCTGCCGAACGGCTATGATCGGCACGGACAGCAATCATATTTTCTTTCCCATATTGGATGTATGGCGTAACATCATACATAAATGAAATGTATCCATTAGGTCGTTTGCCAAGTAATTGTCCATTGATATATACTTCACTCCTATTGTAAACCCCTTCGAAATAGAGGAATACTTTTTCTCCTTGTTTTTCTTCCGGAATGATAAGATTTTTACGATACCAACCAATACCAGCTGGTAAATAGCCTTGACAACTTGACAACGTAGGGCTTAACTGCTGTTTTACACTCCAATCGTATGGTAAATCAACTTTTTGCCAGTGGTGGTCGTTATAATCAGCTTGTAAAGCTTTTGGTTCATCCTTCAAAATAAATTTCCAATCATTGTTTATCAAAACAGATTCGCCAAAGGAAACTTGAGCCTTTATTTGAATAAGACATAAATTTGAAAGAAGAAAAATAAGAATAATTGTTTTTATCCGATTCATTTTATTTATTTTTAATTAGAAAAGTGAGCCTGCACAAAAATGATGCAGACTCACTTTAATTCTCAATCTTAAATTAATACTGGTCGATAGGCATCCAGCTCATATACATGAGGTATGTATCGATAACAATGCGCATTTCTGCATTACTTCTTGAATCCTCAACCAAATTGGGGGCTTCACCTGCTTTAGTAAATTGATAAATAGGTCCGCTATATTCCCACCATACCCATTTATCATCAGATGTATCCTGAATTCCATAATAAGCCCCATCATCAAAATTGTTTTGAGCAGCAAATTTAAATATAGCACGTCTCTCCCAGCTTCCATTTATTTGGTCCGGGCCTGTCATTATATCCAAATAGAAACGATGAGGATTTGTAGGATATTTGGTCATTTTCACCATCGGGTCGTTCCATCCATTCAGCTCTTTCCAACCTGTAGCATCCTTATATTTGAAACGATGTCCGAAAATATACATCTCGCTGTGTTTAGGATCTTCACTTACAGTATATTTTGTGGCTGTATATGTCCAATCTACCGGATTGAAAGTCAGTTTGTAATAACCAGCGGTCGAAGGTTTGATAAACTCACTGTCTGCAGATACAAGCTCATTTTTATTATTCAATCCCCAATTGAAATCATTCCATGATTTGGCGGACAGGAATTTAAAACCATCACCTACATTTTCAATCCATGTAATTACCTCAAACTCATTGGGAGTAGAAGAATTTTGTTGCATCGGAATGGCATAACCTTCTTTCTCACGGGCCAAAGTACCTTTCCCGATAATGAACACATCTTTAATTATATGACATTCGCCTTCCCATTCTGTCACTTCTCCACTATTGTTTGTTGCTGTAATCTTCACTGGAATATTACGGGTATAACCTTTGTCAGATGCTACACTGAATTCATCTTCCAGATTAAATTCACTCGTATTCGGCGTATAAGTCTTAGATATAGCAAGATCTGAACATTCTAATTTCACTTCTGTAATTTGGTGTTCATAGTTAGTTACTATATCAAAGTTGAACTTGATCGTACCTCCCGATACTCCACAAATTTCGTGGTCCATAGATTTATAGACGCTCGGTTTTGATGGGATCTTTACTCCTATTATGCGGGTTTCGGTAACAGAATTGTTTTGCGCATCGGTAGCTGTTATAGTAAATGTATATTCACCCGACAGGTCATTCAAAGCTAATTGATCGTCGATAGTAATTGACGACGGATCGGATGGAGAAGGTGTATATGTCTTTGAAAAACTTATCTCTTCACATGTAATTGTCACATCGCCCATTTTCAGATTATCAGTAACCATTATCTTGAACTGGAGTTCGTCCATAGGAGTGAAACTTTGGCCATCAAGAGGTCTGTCAATCACCATTGTCGGTTCTTCCAGATCGTCTTTAGCAAAAACAGTCACTTTATATTCCTTTCTAACCCCTTGATAGTCTTCAATAACAAAAGTTACTATATTGTTGCGCGAAACAGCATCTTCCGGAATAGTAACAACATAGGATAAATCGTAAATTTTAGGACTTCCTTTTACACTTATCATATCTTGTATCTCGGAGTCTCCATCCTTCCACGCCCCTATTGTCACATAAATATCTTTAATTCCATTCTCGGCTGTCACTTTAGCTTTTACATTCACGCTCAAGCCTTTTTCTCCATAGTACTCGTTTGTATTACTACTCACCTCAAAACCTTGATATTGCAATGGTTCGGGATCATTTTGGCAACTGTAAACAAATAGTAGCACCAAAATTGTTATAAAATGAATTATATATTTTTTCATAAATCTATTTTCTTATCTTAATAAAACTAGTTCCAATAAGGATTCTGAACCAACTTATTATTCTTATTCAATTCCCATTGCGGAATAGGGAATAGATAGAAAGATTTTTTGAATACACGTTTTTCGAAAATAGAACGTTGATAGAATTGACTCTCCTGCGCCTGAGTTTTCATTGTATTCATTCCATAGAAGTTTCCTGCATCTTCTTTTTCGGCCATAAAATAGCGTCGTGTATCAAAATAGCGAGTACCCTCCCAGTTTAGTTCTATTTGTCTTTCACGCATAATTGCATCATGAATATCAGCCTGCGAAGTCTTTCCCGGGTATACGTCTTCGTATTTAGGCAGGCCAGCCCTTTCTCTAACCTCATTCAGATAGAAGAGAATATCAGAATCGCCCGGATTGTATTTGTTTAGAGCTTCAGCATAATTCAAGTAGACTTCGGCCAAACGAAACAATACAGGTGTTTTTTGACGACTGTTGTATTTATAGTCATCTTTATCGACATATTTATAACTCGTATAGCCTGTTTTAGGTGAATCGGAATTAGGACGTCCCGATTTTCCATCATAAAAGAATTGAACAGGCTCTACTACACCATTTACTTCTGCTTTTGACGCTTCCCATTTTCTTCCGTTGAAAAATACAGATACATAGAATCTGGCCTCGCGATTCTGATACATATTGTATACTCTGTCTATCTTTGCGATATTGCTAACAACTTTGTTTACAGTAATCTTGTCAGGATTAGTCGTCATGCCAGCCTCGCTGTATAAATCGCTGTCGTCTTTTGTTTTCCCATCGCTCATATAGAAAGCGTCAACTAACTTTTGAGTCACAGCCATAAATCCTCCCGCTTGCCATTGGCGAGGTTGTATTCCCTGCAAATATTCATTGAAGTCGCAAGCAGTGCGGGCAAATAATATCTCGGAATTGCCGGGACTGGTGAACACCTCACGGTAAGAATTGTATCCATCTACAAATGGGTCGCCTGTAGGACTACTCACTTTATGTAATTTATAATCAGGCATATCGATAATCAGTTTCGCCGCATCGGCTGCCCGTTTCCATTTCTTGGCGTCGTATGCTTGCGGAAACAGTCTTTTACCATCGTGGTTGCTCAAAGACCTGAATTCCTCATATCCCTGATAATTGTTAGGAGAATTGAACAAAGGACTAGCTGCATACAATAGCAGACGGGCACGTACGGCTAAGGCTGAAGCTTTTACCGGACGACCTGCCCATTTAGTATCAGGTTCGGTTATTGGCAAAGCCTGGGCTATGTCATACAATTCCTGGTCAAGATAATCTACCACTTCGTCGACACTATTACGTTCCATTTTCAACTGATCGATGGATGATTGTACATCTACCGAATTTTTAATCAATGGGATTGGTCCAAATTGTTCAAACAGCAATACATGAAAATAGGCCAAAAGAAAACGGGCTTCGAGCTTCATTGCATCTACTTTAGCTTGGGTATCTATATAATTCTGATTAGGAACCACTTTTACATTTTCAAGAAATATATGCAAATGTCGCATTTGTTTGTAATATGGATCCCATTTTTCACCAAACCCACCTTCGCTTGGATTCCAGTCACCCAAATTTATACGATACGCCTTTGTTGCTTCATTGTCGATTCCCATATCAACCTCATCAGCCATCGCTATGTATGGATGATACTGATTCCAGCTTGATCTCCAGGCCACAAACGGATCCGGGATAAATGCATAAGAACGGGCTAGCCAACCACGAGTTTCCTGACCATGGCTAAAAACATATTCCAAGTCTCTCATTTCAGTAGGCTCCTCTATATAATCACAAGCACCGAGTCCTAATAAGAATGGAATTATTATGATGAGTTTTTTCAAAGTTTTCATAATTGATTAATTATTTAAAATGTTAATTCTAGACCAATGTTTACATTCTTCATCATCGGATATTTCATTCCGTTATTCGTTCCTAACTCAACATCCCATAGCTTGAATTTGCTGAATGTTAAAATATTGTTTGCCAAAACATAGAAACGTAATTTCTGGATTCCTCTTTTCTGAATCAACGATTGAGGTAATGAATATCCCAATTCAATATCTTTCATGCGAAGAAAAGACATATCTTTTTGCCACCAGGTTGAATTTACATAGTTGTGACTGTCTTTATAGTCTCTCATGCGAGGGAAGAATACATCCTGACGCGGATTTTTTTCGGTCCATCTGTCGAAAATAACATCTTCATACAAATTTCCTTTTTGAATTGTGCGGGCAAAAGGCAGGAAACTATCATCATTAATCATCCGTGTTGTATTTGCCACCCCTTGGAAACGGACTCCAAAATCGAAATTTTTATATGCAACATTGACTCCAAATCCATAGACAATTTCCGGTAACTCAGTATATCCAATTGCAGTTTTGTCATTATCGTTAATATAACCATCTCCGTTGATGTCTACATATTTTATATCACCCGGTTTAAGATCTGAAAAGAATGTAGGAACAGCATATTGCTGCAATAGGTTACCATTGGCGTCGAAATCAGATGCTTCGTACAATCTTTCGGCTACTAACCCATACTGCTGTCCAAAACGATGGCCTGTTTCGTATAAATTATCGAATTGAACTTCGGGTTCATCTATTTCTACCATTTTGTTACGGGCATACGTGAATGTACCTCGTGCGGAAATACGGAAATCTGCGAACTGCTTGTCAAAAGAAAGGCTCAGATCAACTCCTTTGTTTTGCATCTTTCCATAATTGACAAATGGCTGCTCGTTAAATCCTGCCGTTCCAGGAATAGTACGACGGCTGACAAGAATGTCTCGTCTCGAATTGAAGAAATAATCAATATTTAACTCTAACATATTGAATAAGCCGATTTCGAGTCCAATGTCGCGTTTTGTTTCAGTTTCCCATGTAAGATTATTGAATCCAAAGTGTCCTTCCATTAATCCGCCAAATGAGTTGGATGAACCCGGAAGCCCAAAATCATAACCACCATCGTCTCTTATTTCGGTTATGTAAGCAAATCGCCTGCCGCTGGAAAATTGATCATTTCCGACTTCTCCAAACGATCCTCTGATTTTCAATTTATTGACAGCCTTAGCTAATGGTTGCCAGAAGTCTTCTTCTGATACAATCCAACCTAGAGCAAAAGCAGGGAAGAAACCAAAACGTTTACCTTTTGCAAAATTTTCAGACCCGTTGTATCCCATATTAAACTCGGCCAAATAGCGACCTTTATAGCCATAGGTTGCTCTTGCAGCTATGCCTTGATATTTATATGGGATTACACCATATTCGTTACTCCCTTCTTTCACACCCTTAGTGCTATGGCTGTATAGGAATAAACCGCCTATTTGATGGTCGTTGAAAGTACGGTTATAAATCAATGATCCTTCGAGATAGGTACGGTAGGACATGTTGCTGTATACGGATTTATTCAAAAATGGACTTCCCGGATCTACCTGGACTGCTACCAGATCATTGTTCGCATCGCGTGATGTAGCATACCATAGTTCAGGTGTGTATGTCTGCATATACATATGCTCGGTCCAGACATCATATGCGTAAACCACCTTACCTTCAAGCCCTTTGGTAACGAAATCAAGTTTTTGTACAATATTGGCAGTCGCATTGATATCGCTTGTAGTATATTTTTGTGTTCCATATTGTGTCAAAAGATTGTAAGGATTCAATCCTTTTTCTGAACCTGCTCCATAAGCAGCCAATCGTCCGTCAGAATATCTTTTAGGTATAAAATACGGAGGAACTTCCATCATCACATTCCATGCATAATCAGATGAGATATTGGGGCTGTTTTTTATTCTCATCTGCGATCCTAAATAAATGCCGACAGTAGTGGTAGGCGTAATATTAATATCCAGATTACTCCTAAAATTGACCTGATTTTGTGTAATGTTTGAATTCCAGTTACGATCAGTGTCAGTTTTAAATAAGCCACTTTCGTTGTGATACGATGCTGAAACAAAATAACGTACTTTCGGAGCACCTCCTGTTATATTCAGATTGACACGTTGGTGGTGTGCCATTGGTTTCACTAACTCATCTATCCAATTTACATTCGGATATAAATCAGGATCAACATTGTCTATGGTATTGTTTATACGAGAAGGTGTGAACACTTCGCCATGGCCCGTTCTTAGTGATGCTTCATTGGCAATCTTCATATAATCCACAGCATCAACAAACTTAGGAAGCATAGTTGGTGCTTTAAACGATTTTTCAATATTAAAGCTGATTTGAGGTGGCGATACCTTTCCTTTTTTAGTAGTTATTATTATAACACCATTTGCACCTCTCACTCCGTAAATGGCAGTAGCAGATGCATCTTTCAATACCGAGAACGATTCTATTTCCTGCGGATCGATAGAATTAAAGCTACGTTCGACACCATCCACTATAATCAACGGATTACTTCCGCCTGCAAAAGTATTTATACCTCTAATCCAAAAGTCGGCATGATCGTTTCCAACTTCTCCTGAGCGTTGTACAGCTATCACTCCAGCCACATTTCCGGCCAGCGATTGGGTAATAGCTGTTTTGGATGTACGGGCTATCGCTTCCGGCTTAATGGCCGATATAGCTCCAACGACACTTGCCTTCTTTTGTGATCCATAACCGACTACAACCACTTCTGTCAGCTCTGTAGCTACAGGATTTAACTGTAAGTTGATGTCTTTCTTTCCTCCTACTTTTACTTCTTGTGTTTCATATCCTAAGAATCTAAAAACCAAGACGGCATCTTCGCTAGTCAGTTTGATACTGTAGCGACCGTCAAGATCAGTCATAGTTCCATTAGAGGTACCTTTCTCGGCAACGGTAACGCCAGGCATGGGTTCTTTTGCTTCGTCTAGTACGATTCCAAGTACTACTATTCCTTCTTGGGCACTTAGCCGCATGAAAGAAAGAAATACCAATAATAAAAGACATAAATGCTTTCTTTTCATAATATAGACTTTAAATTAATATATGTGACAATAAATGTTTATAATTCCACTCTAGTGTATTGGTCTTTGATTTTAAATATACGTTTCTGCTGCTGAAAATAGATTTCGAGATCGAAATGAATATTACTGGTTATTTCCAATGTCATTTTACCTTTTTCAGATTGGGTGGCTACCAGATCAATCGTTGAGCCCAAGAAGTGAATATTTTTCAACCCGTGTGTGGATTCTTGCGTAATATGCCATTCGATCTTTTTCTCG
Organism: Bacteroides luhongzhouii; assembly: GCF_009193295.2. NCBI lineage: Bacteria > Pseudomonadati > Bacteroidota > Bacteroidia > Bacteroidales > Bacteroidaceae > Bacteroides > Bacteroides luhongzhouii. The sequence goes on from NZ_CP059973.1 coordinate 550,666, forward strand.
GGAGCGTTCAATCGTATTCCCAAAACATTCTCAATGAGCATAGAAATAGGAGCCAATCCTGTCCATCCTACAAAATCGGGCTGAACCATATGAATTCCCGAAGCATTCGTTGCCGGGATATACATATCCGGCGAATAAACTTCCCACAGTGTGTGTGTCTTGCCATATACTTCACTTATCGCATTCAGATATTTTTCAACCAGTTCGTTTGCCAAATTCTCATAATTGTTTTTGACTAAACCTTGTACAATCATGTAATTGGTCGGAGCCCAAACCCCACCTTTCCAATATTGCCCGCTAGGGTCATAGAACTCCTGATTGGCAGCCAATGTAGGAACTGGTACTTTTCGCCAGAAAAGATTAGGGTTTCTCAGATTACTTACTAATTTTTCAGTTTGTTCTTTATTACTTAGCTGTGCAAACATGGGCCAGAATGTGGCTACTGTGACCCATTTTGTTTGTACTCCATGCGGGTCCAAATCAAAATATAAGCCTTGTTTCTCATCCCACATCCATTTATTAATACGTTCCGATATAGTATCGGCTTTTAACTCATACATTTTAGTTTTCTTGGCATAGCCTAACTCATTGCAGATATATGCTAAATCTTTGTAGAACACACACATCTGAGAAGACATATCCACCCACCCCACATGGTCGATGGCAGAATGTTGGTCCCACCCGTCTCCCGGATGCGGACGTCCCATATCCCGGGGAGTGTTGTCCATTCCACTGGCTTGTCCATTGCTCCAATATAGCTGGTGAGGTGTATCATTTCCCAGTCGATTGTTATCAATCCATTCTGCATACTTTTCCAAAACCGGGAGTATCAAAGCAAAACGCGATTTGTCGCCTGTCACTTTATAAGTCTCTATTTCGGCCCAACTAAATAATGGGGGGTTACAGGCTCTGGCATTGTCGACACCCAGCCCCCAATGATGATCTTCCCCGTTGTCTTCGTTAATCACCCGGCAAATCATACCATCATCATGCTGTCGACAATAAAAATTGTCGTGTGAATTGATAAATGGAAAAATATGGTGTCCGTAGCGTCCGAATATGGCCATGAAATGTGTATCCCATTGATAAATTTGAGGACTAAGTGCTTCATCTATCCAGTTAGATACTAAAGGTGACCCCAAAGGCGGTTTTTGCAATCTGCTAAAAGCGATTTCCCAGGCCTTCCAATAAAGCTCCAGCCACTCTTTTTTATCTAAAACAGGCTGAGGGAGAAGGTGTTTACTGTCAGCATAAGTTGGCAGTTCTCCTCCTTGGTATGTCTTTTTTGAAAAATATGCTCCCTGTCCAAATATTGTTATGCTGAAAGATAAAGCGGACAATAATAGTAATATTGATTTCATCATACCTCTACTTATTCAGCAAATGTTACTATACTTTTAGCCGGAAGGATATAAACGTCTCCGTCTTTCACCCCTTTAGATGGTCTAAGATCATCTCCTTCCATATCGGATGTAATATATGGAATTAGACTCCGACTCTTATCGTCACTGAATGAAAGCTTTATTTCCCGTTCCTCATCCGAATAGTTAATCATCACTACGACTAATTTCCCATCTTTGTTTAAATAGGCGGAAGACATAACATCTTTCAATTCATTGGTATCACCATTATCTCGAGACATACCTAAACGGATAGCCCCCGGACGTATAAACCGGCTATAATTACCAAAAGCCCACAACAATTTAGGAACATAAACATCGCCATTGTTATAGTCATCGGTCAGATATAATAAACCATCTTTATATTCGAAAGGAGTTGCTCCCAACCACCAATGCCATGCTGATGCATTGGCAAATACCAAATCTGCATGCATAATACGAGCCACGTAAAGAGCTAATTTCATCGAGTAGTCGCGACCGCCGCCACCGACAGGTGTTCCATCGTCGGCAGTACCTAAATCGTAATCGTTGCTCAATATGCAGAACTCTGTCTGCCAATACTTAATTCCTGTTTCTTTAACTTTTTGTCCTACTGCCTCACGAATCTGTCTCAATTCAGAATCTGTATCAACAGACCAATAAGAATGCGTGGCTAAAAGTTTAGCTACATTCGACTGGCCCAAAAGATTAGTTGATGATTTAGGTGAGAAAAAATATTCAGCTTTATTACCATATTTTTCATGATTAGGCATTCCTTCCGGAGCAGAATAAACAAAATGAGGCTTCCCAGACTCAGGTATAACTACTTTTGTATTTAAACCATATTCTACAAACTTTGCATTAACGGCTTTTGCTACATAAGCCACCTCATCGTTATTGGCATGACAACTTTCTGTACCATCTGCTTCCCATTCCGGCTCATTCAACGGACAGACATAATTAAAGTCCACTCCGTGTTTTTCTTTTGTCCGTTTTACCAATTCTGCTAAATAGGTGGCAAAATCGGTAAGGTGTTCATCTTTCAAATTCAACTTATATTGAAGCTCTTGATCTCCTAAAGCATTGGTATAACCTGTTTTTGTCCAGTAATAAGGTGGGGAATTGCAAAATCCAAGAAATTGTTCGCACCCTCTTTCTTTAGCGGCCTTTACAAACCAAAATTGACCACCGACTTCTCCATCCAGTTCCATATCATAATCACCGCTTTCGTTACGAATACAAGGCATATTATTCCACCGGGCCTCCGTCCCCGGATATGGCTTCTCCAAGCTTCCTGCTCCAAAAACCATTCGCCAAAGGGATAACCCTATTCCCTTCGGTTTCCCATTCTCATCTTTCTCCAAACTAAAAAGTAAATCTGCAATCTCATTTCGTTTATCTATCGGCCAATTTTTACCAACATGTCTGAAAGTCCATGCATCAGATGCACCGAAATTGTCAATTTCCTGATTCTTCTGATCGAAATGCACGTAATAAGTTCGCGATGTAGGGACATATTCGTGTACCTTTTTGCCATCATCTTCGCAACTTGTAAATAACACAAATGCAAAAAAATAAAAGAATGTCAATAGTGTTGTTTTCATAAATTATAAATATTTAATGGTGTAATTCACTCTCTACGTAGACAGAGTAATTTATTTAACAGCACAAAGATTGAAATTTATAAGTTAATTGTGATTCTTAAATTAAGCAATCATGGTATATAAATTCGGCAAAGCAACTTTCTGACTATAAAATGACGAAATTATCACTATCTTTGATTCAGAATAAAATCATGAGAAACATATGAAACGCATTTCTATCTTCTTGCTACTTTGTATAATATGTATTGCTTCTTTTGGCCAGTACTCCAATATTAAAAAATTGGGAATGGAACAAGGCTTATCCAGTAATTTTGTAATGGGAATTACCCAAGACGAGAAAGGCTTTATCTGGGTAGCTACCGAATCTGGTTTAAATAAGTTCGATGGTAAAAACTTTAAGGTATACAAAAAGAATATAGATAACGAAAATAGCCTTAGCGGTAATGAACTCAATGGAATATTATGTGATAAAAATACAATTTGGATAGCAACTCAGCGTTCCGGATTGAACGCTTTCGATTGTAATACGATGACATTCAGTCGATATGTAAATGATCCCACAAATCCACAAAGTATAGCCACTAATGACATTACAGATATTGCTCATTCTAAGGACGGCAATTTATGGATTTCTAGTTATTATAATGGGTTCAGTTACTTCAATAAAGAAACAAAAGCATTTAGACACTATAATATAAGTAATATAGAGGGGCTGGGCAGCAATAGAATATTAAGCATACAGGTAGATGTTAATGGTAAAATTTACTTAGGACATGAGAGTAAGGGCTTAAGTATAGTTGATATAAAAAGTAAAAAGGCAAAAAACTTCAAACATGACCCTAAAAATCCTAACTCTTTGCCCGGAGATCAAATAAAAGCAATCAGAATAGACCAAAATGGGTATGTGTGGTTAGGTAGCAATAATGGATTGTGTATGTTCAATCCTGAATCAGAGATGTTTACTACCTTCAAACATAGCCCGACAAAGAGCAACTCATTATTGGCTGATAATATTTTTGATCTGTTAATATCTTCTGACCAAAAGCTTTGGGTTGGTACTGAAAATGGAGGCATAAGTATACTTGATCTAAAAAAAATGATGTTCATAACCCCAGAAACAGCTGTGTTCAGAAATATTAGATATAAAGATAACGAGGAAGGTATTTCTAACTCTACCGTTAGATGCATATTTGAAGATTCCTTTCATAATATTTGGATAGGGACTTATGGCGGAGGTGTAAATTTTATAAGCAATATTGAAAATTATTTCAATAAATGGATTTATTCTCCAATACCGGGAGGAGTCAACAATTTAAGCAACAAAGTGGCATGGGGGATTTGCTCAGATGCTCAAGATAATATATGGATAGGAACCGATGGTGGGGGTATTGATGTATTTGAAAATGGCATAAATGTTAGAAATTTTTCTACCGACAACACTATACTTAAAAGTAATGCTATTCTCTCGGCAATAAAAGATTCAAATAATAACCTATGGTTTGGCACTTATAGAGGGGGGGTATATTTCTATGATTCTAAAAAAAAGCAATTTGAATACATAAACTTAGACAACAATTCTCAATTGGATATCAGGTGTTTATTTGAAGATCGGTCACGGAATCTATTTATCGGGACACATAACGGATTGTTTAAATATAATTTAACTTCAAAAAAAATAGATTCCTATTACGCAGGAAGTTCATCAATACATGAGAACGATATACGGTCGATAACACAAGATGATAAAGGGAATTACTGGATTGGCACATATGGAAACGGAATAGGGGTATATAATCCGGACCTTAAATTAATAAAACTAATAAATAATCAGAATGGCTTATTCTCCAACACAATAAATAATCTATATAAAGCATCGGATCATACTATCTGGGCTGCTACCGGAGAGGGACTAATTAAATTTGAGAATTCCGATTATAATTCTTTTAAAATTTTCTTAGAAAAAGATGGTTTACCTAATAATACAATTAAAGCTATTACTGAGGATAAGAACAATATGCTATGGTTTAGCTCGAATAGAGGGATAACGAGATATGCTATAACAGAAAATCGTTTTTATAACTACAACCATCTTGATGGCGTTCCTATGGGCGATTTTATGGGAGGATCCGTAGTTTCGGGAAAAGACGGAACTATTTTTTTCGGATCGCAAGATGGAATTTGCTATTTCAATCCATCGGCAAATCAATCTGAAATGGTTTTACCTCCAACTGTTATTACCGAATTCATTCTTTTGAATAAACAGAATTTGGCAACCGAAACTTTTACTGAAAAACATGTAGAGGAAAAAATAAGTTTATCATACTCTCAAAATTCGTTTAAAATATCGTTTAATGAGTTGAACTTTGCTTTGAATGATAAAGTAGAATTTGCTTACCAACTAAAAGGGTTAGATAACAACTGGTACAATCTGCATGGCGACAACTCTGCCATTTTCCGCAATCTGGCTCCCGGAACTTACGATTTTGAGGTAAAAGCCCGACTGCGCAATACCGATTGGCCTAAAAATACCTTATCATCCATAACAATTGATATAGCTCCGCCGTTTTGGCTATCATGGTGGGCTAAACTAATCTATTTGGTATTGTGCCTGTTATTATTTTTATATTTGATAAAAGCATACAAACGAAAATTAAAAGAAGAAAACGCTCTCTTTTTAGACAAGCAAAGTTTAAAAAGAGAACAAGACCTCAATAATGAAAAACTGCGATTCTATACCAATGTTACTCACGAACTGAGAACTCCATTAACTCTGATATCGGGGCCATTGGAAGATATAATGAGCGACTCGGAATTGCCCAAGAAATTCACACCTAAGATTAAATTGATCATTCAAAATACTTCAAAATTATTGGATTTAGTAAACCAGATATTGGAATTTAGGAAGATAGAATCTCAAAATAAACGCTTATGTGTTTCACTTGATAATATGAGTGTGTTAATTCGTGAAATAGGGGAAAAATATAAAGATTATGTTGAAAGCAAAGGAATTGCTTTTGAAGTTTATTCAGAAGATCAAGTGATATTCGTTTTTGATGCTGAAGTAGTGATTACCATAGTTGAAAACCTTGTTTCTAATGCTGTTAAATATACAGATAAAGGTTTCATTAAGCTGATTTTAAACACTAGCAATGAGAATGGAATAAAATATGTAAATATAGAAGTAGAGGATACAGGCTATGGTATATCAGAAGAGAATCAACCACGAATTTTTGATCGTTATTATCAAGTGGAAAATAATAAACACACATCCTCCGGAACAGGTATTGGTTTAGCATTAGTGGAGAGTTTGGTCAAATTACACGATGCTGAAATATTTGTATCAAGCACCTTGGATGTTGGTTCTAAGTTCAAAGTTAGATTCAGGTTTGAAAACGAATACCCTGATGCGATATATCTTAATTCAGAGAATAAAGCGAAAGAGATAGAAACAGAATTTGAGCAGAACGAAAAAGATAAAAAGAATAAAATTCTTATTCTGGTGGTAGAAGACAACATTGAAATACAAGAGTATATAAAAGATTCGTTGGCAGATAAATATAATATAGAAACAGCGACAAATGGTAAAAGTGGTATAGATGAAGCATTCAGGTTAATCCCAGATGTAATCATAAGCGATATTACTATGCCGATAAAAGATGGATTTGAACTCTGTAAAACATTGAAGGAAGATATCAGAACCAGCCATATTCCAATAATACTACTTACTGCTAAAGATTCACTACAAGATAAGACAACAGGTTATTCTTTGGGTGCAGATTCGTATATAACCAAACCTTTCAATGGCAAATTATTGCTCAGTAGGGTTGAAAATTTAATTGAAAAGAAGAAAAAAACATCAAAAATCATTTCTCTAAATACTGAAAATAAAAGAAATGAATATATTGAATCATTGAGCAATTTAGATAATAAATTTCTGAAAAAGGTTACTGATATAATCATTAAGAATCTTGATTCTGAAAAAATTGATGTTGTTTTCCTCGCCGACCAAATGAATATGAGTCATTCATCTTTTTATCGTAAAATAAAAGCCTTGACAGGAATGACAGCAAATGAATTTCTCAGAAAAATAAAGATCCGTAATGCTGAGGAATTACTCATCACCGGGAAATATACTATTTCAGAAGTAGCTTACTCTGTAGGTATGAGTAGTATGGCTTATTTTAGGCAATGCTTTAAGGAGGAGTTTGGCATCTCGCCTTCCGAATACCTCAAACAACTAAAAAACTAAATTTAGTACACTTGTTTTTTAAGTTCTATAAATGGCACTGGTTAAAAAGTATAATGGCTGCCAAGGTTCAGACAATAGGCAACTCGTACATCAGGAATAATTGCTGAAAAGGCTTGAATGGTCATATTACGGTAGGGATTAAGTATACTAAATTTGTAAATGTAATGAATTATATTCACACAGGGAAAAGAGAAAGAAGATATTAAAAATAAAAGAAAGGGACTGTGTTCTATGGGAAGGATATAAGCCTAATGAAGATGTAATACTTATTGAGCGTTTGCCCTGGGGAAGGATAAAGAATTTATAAAAAGAAAGAAAAAGTTTGCCGTTCCCTTAAGAATAAATATCTTTGCAACCGTGGTTACAGTAACCACAGTTACTAATATAATTCACTGACTATGAGGTTTTATAATAGAGAAGAAGAACTAAAAGAGCTAAAACGAATTCAGCAATTGGCATTTGAGGAAAGTTCAAGAATGACAGTCGTTACCGGTCGCCGTAGAATTGGGAAGACAAGCCTCATCATGAAAGCCGTTGAACAAACTCCCACTGTCTACTTATTTATAGGGCGCAAAAATGAAGCAACCTTGTGCGAAGAATTCATCCCACTTATCGCACAAGCCCTACAAATCTTTGTTCCGACAGAAATCCGAAGTTTCCGAAACCTATTCCAATACCTAATGCAGCTTTCGACACAACGGACTTTCAACCTGGTTATTGATGAATTTCAGGAATTCTATACTATTAATGAATCCATATTCAGCGATATGCAAAATATTTGGGACCAATATCGGAAGTCCTCACACATGAATTTGATTGTCAGTGGTTCCATCTATTCTCTTATGCAAAAAATTTTCCAAGACAACAAAGAGCCACTCTTCGGAAGAGCTGATAACATAATCAAGCTGTCAGCCTTCAGTCTCTCTGTTCTAAAAGAAATCATGCATGAATATGCCCCGACACATTCGAATGATGATCTTTTAGCACTTTATACTTTTACTGGCGGGGTGCCTAAATACGTGGAACTTTTTTGCGACAACCATACGCTTCACGTGAAAAGCATGATCCATTTTATGGCTCGCGATAATTCTCCCTTTACCGAAGAAGGAAAAAATTTGTTGATAGAAGAATTTGGAAAAAATTACGGAACCTACTTTTCTATTTTAAGTGCAATTGCCGGAGGCAGAAATACACAAGCAGAAATTGAGGCAGCACTAGGAGAAAAAAGCGCAGGTGGCTATCTGAAACGTCTGATAGACGATTATAATATTATCATACGCCAACGCCCCATTTTAGCTAAAGAGAGCTCAACAACTGTCCGATATGAAATATGTGATAATTTTATTAGGTTTTGGTTCAATTACTTCGATCGTAACCGTTCATTGATAGAAATTAAAAACTTTATAGGACTGCGTAATATCATAGAAGCTGATTATCCAACCTACAGCGGAAAGATATTAGAACTTTACTTCAAACAGAAATTCGCAGAAAGTTATCAATTCCGTGCCATCGGGTCATGGTGGGAAGCCAAAGGGAATCAAAACGAAATAGATATTGTTGCACTCGGTCTTGAAAAAAACAAAGCAGTAGTTGCTGAAGTAAAACGCCAACGTAAAAACTTTAAGCCAGAATTGCTGGACCAGAAAGTTGAACATTTGAAGAAAAAGCTATTGCCTCGTTATACTATTGAAACAATGTGTTTGTCATTGGAAGATATGTAGTACATAGTTAGGCACGGATGACAGGTTTTCTATGAGCTCAGTCCCCCATCACCTGTATTCCGTGCCCAATTATCATTGTTGGTTTTCTTCCCGGTCTGTACGGATAAACTCCAAGAGTCGTTCTACCGCCTCTTCTTCAGGAATATTCTTTTCTACGCACACCTTGCCTTTATAAAGACTGATTTTGCCACGTCCTGCTCCTACATAACCGTAGTCAGCATCCGCCATCTCACCGGGACCATTCACGATACAGCCCATAATGCCGATCTTCAAGCCTTTCAAATGTGAAGTAGCTGCCTTGATACGGGCAATTGTTTTCTCCAAGTCGTAAAGCGTACGACCACAACCGGGACAAGATATGTATTCTGTCTTAGAGGTACGGGTACGTCCGGCCTGCAAGATTCCGAAAGCTGTGGCGTCGACAACGGCATGGCTCAAGCTACCCTGATTGAACAGGAAGATACCATCGCAAAGACCGTCAAAGATCAAGGCTCCCATATCGGCTGCGGATTTTATCTGCAGATTCTCCGCATCATCTTCCGCATAATGCTGGAAGAAGACAACCGGATTTTGCAAACCTTCCGTCATTAGCTGATGCACCAATGCACGGTGCTCACCCAAACGGTTCGGATGATTGCTTTGAGAGATGATTACCACTTCCGGGTGGTACTTCAGACAGGTTATCACTTCATCTGTCTGGGCCATATAGGGTATAAACAGGAATTTAAGCGCTGCATCGCATTCCCCCATCAACGGTAGTTGCGCATGATTAAAAGCAGGCCAGGTTCCAGCCTCTCCTTGCCATACGTCCGCATCAAGAATATATTCCACGCCTTCTTCCCGTTGCTCGGGCAAGGCTCTTCCGGCATAAATATAGTCCGGAGTGAATTGCGGATTTACTTCCGTTTTTCCATCCATGCGGTCGGCAATGACTACGGGCACATGTTCGCCTCCAATATTACGGACTGCTTTTGTCTTTCGGCGTTCAGGAGACAGATAGTTGAATTCCGGTGCTTCCAATCCCGGAATATAGGGATGATCCTGCCTCAACAGAACATAATCCACCAATTTACGGGCTACCGGAATTTCAGCTTCGGGGGCTTCACTCAAAGATACCCGGATGGTATCTCCCAACCCGTCGCTCAACAATGCGCCGATGCCGAGAGCCGACTTGATACGCCCGTCCTCTCCGTCTCCGGCTTCTGTCACTCCGAGGTGTAGCGGGAAAGTCATCCCCTCTTTTTCCATGACGTCCACCAACAGACGAACGGTCTTCACCATGACCACTGTATTGGAGGCTTTGATGGAAATCACCACATCTGTGAAGTTTTCCGCTACACAGATACGAAGGAATTCCATACAGGATTCCACCATTCCTTCGGGAGTATCACCATAGCGTGACATGATGCGGTCGGACAAAGAACCATGATTCACACCGATCCGGATCGCAGTGTGATTCTCCTTACAGATATTCAGGAACGGGACAAACCGGTCATGGATTTTCTGTATTTCCTGCGCATACTCCTCGTCTGTATATTCCAGTTTTTTAAAAGTACGCGCAGCATCTACATAGTTTCCCGGATTGATGCGCACCTTTTCCGCATATTGAGCAGCTACATCCGCCACTTTCGGATTGAAATGCACATCGGCAACCAATGGAACCATATATCCCTGACTACGCAGTCCGATATTGATATTCATCAGATTCTCCGCTTCCTTAATACCCTGTGTTGTGAGGCGGACATACTCGCCACCTGCGTCAACAATACGTTTCGCCTGTTCCACACAAGCCTGCGTGTCCTGCGTAGACGTATTGGTCATCGACTGGACACGAATAGAATTGGGGCCGCCCAACGGCACAGCCCCAATATTTACTTCTGTGGTTTCTCTTCGAAAATAATTGAATAGATCAACCATTTTAATTTACGATTTTACGATTTACGATTAAAAATACTTTATGCACAATGTGAAAGACAAGATACCATGTACAAAGACAACATACGATTCACGAAGATATTTCAATCGTCAATCGTAAATTGTCAAATCGTAAATCACATTAGTTTGTTTTATATTCAAACTTAACTTCTTTCAGTTCTTCGTTTGCTTTTACGATTTTCTTTTTCAGCCCTTCTTTGTAAGCAGCAAAAGCTTCTGCCAATTTCTCGTCACTCAATGCCAACATTTGAATGGCAAGGATAGCGGCATTCATCGCTCCGTTTATAGCAACCGTTGCCACAGGAATGCCCGGAGGCATCTGGATGATAGAATAAAGCGCGTCTACACCATCAAGCACGGAACCTTTTACGGGTACTCCGATCACCGGCAGTGTAGTGTTGGCTGCAATTACACCGGGAAGGGCAGCAGCCATTCCGGCAGCGGCAATAATAACTTTAATGCCACGGTTGCGGGCATTCTTGGCAAACTCTTCCACAGCTTCAGGCGTGCGGTGAGCAGAAAGCGCGTTCATTTCGAACGGTACATGCATATCATTCAGCAGTTGCGCAGCCTTCTCCATAACAGGAAGGTCGGACGTGCTACCCATGATAATACTTACAATTGGAGTCATAGAATAAAAATTAAAGAGCCACTTCTCAACCCTCTTCCTAAAAAAAGAGGGTAAAGCCGGCTTCGGATTATAGTATCTTTTACATTATTCGATTGATGTAGTGAAGAAAACCTTACCCATTCACCACCGCTTTATACGCTTCGGCATCCAGCAGGTCCTCCACAGCTTTTATATCTGTCGGTTTCACTTTAATCAGCCAACCTTCGCCATACGGATCTTTATTAACCAGTTCCGGATTTTCTTCCAATGCCTCGTTTTGTTCGAGCACCTCACCTGCTACAGGCAGGAAAAGATCGGAAATTGTTTTCACTACTTCGATGGTTCCGAATGTTTCACCGGCTTCCAACGTTTCACCAACAGTCGGTATGTCTACGAACACAATATCACCCAATTGTTCTTGAGCATAATCAGTGATACCTACGTATGCAATGTCTCCTTCAACGCGAATCCATTCGTGTTCGCTCGTGTACTTCAAATTCTGTGGAAAGTTCATAATAATTAGTTTTTAGGATTTATACTGTTTTAAAATAAAAATACTCGAAATAAGATGTTACTCACCGGATGAAGTACCAAAAGGGCACATATCAAGCCTACCGCAAAACCGGAAAGCACCTCACCCAACGTGTGATGTCCCAAGATAATTCGTGCAGAGCCTAATATACCGGCAATCAATATAAACAAGCATAACCATCCGACCGGATTGTAACCGAACAAAGCGCTGAAAGAAATCAGTCCGCCGATCACTCCGCCCATTCCTGCCATGTGTTCGCTCAATTTCCATTTCAAATTCACTGCGATGCAGATAATAGAAACCACCAAAGAAGCGAGGATGATGCCTGTCATATACCAGGGAATGTTCAGCCTGCGCATCATCAACAGGCAGAACACATACGAGATGATAGTCAGCAGAATCGGTACATAACGTTTCTTACGCTCACTCAACTCCTGACGGGCAAAACCATTTATTTTGCGAAACAGGAAAATGGTAATGGTAGGTGTCAGTATGGTAAAGCAGTAAACAATTCCCAACACGATCAACTTATATTGTATCGGCATGATACGAAGATAAGAAAACAGGAATAACACCAGAAACGATAAAAACGGAATAGAAAATGGAGTAAAGACCATCGAAGTAGCTCTCGCCACCTGCAACATTGTCTTATCCGCTATGATATGTTCTCTCTCTCTGTCCATCAGCACTAATACTTGATACTTTATACTTAATACTTTATATTCGTTCTCATTTTCGAAGTCTCGCAACCGGAATATTCAACTGCTGACGGTATTTGGCTACCGTTCTACGAGCAATGGGATAACCTTTCTCTTTCAAGATGTCCGCCAATTCATCATCTGTCAGCGGTTTCTTCTTGTCCTCCCCATCAATACACTCTTTCAGGATCTTGCGTATCTCACGGACAGACATTTCTTCACCGTCCTCTGTGGTATACCCGTCGCTGAAAAAGAATTTGAGCGGATAAATACCGTAATTTGTCTGCACATATTTACTGTTGCTCACACGGGAGATCGTTGAAATGTCCAGTCCGGTACGTTCAGCCACATCTTTCAAAATCATCGGTTTCAACAGAGATTCGTCTCCTTCAAGGAAGAAAGGACGTTGTAAGTCAATGATAGCCTGCATGGTAGTCATCAGGGTATTCTGACGTTGCCGCACAGCATCGATAAATCCTTGTGCCGCATCCATTTTCTGCTTCAGGAACATCATCGCTTCTTTGGATTCTTTTGATTGATTAGCCCTGTTTTTGGTATGCTCCTCCACCATTTCCGTGAAGTCACGACTCATACGGAGTTCGGGGACATTACGGTTATTGAGGCTTACATTGATGGTTCCGTCATCATACGTTTCCACAATAAAGTCGGGAACTATTTGTTGGAGGTTCCTGCCGATCGCTTCTCCCAAAGAAGCACCCGGACGGGGATTCAGCTTGGTTATCTCATTAAGAGCTTCCTGGAAAGTCTCTTCATCAATATCCAGTTTTCTTATAATCTTCTCCCAGTGTTTACGGGTGAATTCTTCATAACACTCCCTGATGATACGTTCTTCCAGTTCCAATATCGGGTTGGGCTTCTTCTCCTCGTCCTTCTTCCGGCAAATCTGTATCAACAGACATTCCTGAAGGCTACGGGCACCGATACCAGCGGGATCAAAGTCCTGCAAGATACATAGTGCTTCTTCCAGTTCTTCTTCTGTCGATTCAATGCCGGCATAAATCGCCAGTTCATCGCAGATACTCTCCAATGACTTACGGAGCAGTCCGTCATCGTCCAATGAACCGATCAGATATTCCACCAGGTCACGCTGATGTTCAGTCAGGTTGCGTTCACGCAACTGTTCTTTCAGGATTTCATAAAAAGAGGTGGAATCAGAGAACGGAATATCCTCTGCCTGTTCATCTTTCGAGCGATTGTTTTCTTGTAATTTATAATCGGGAATATCATCTTCAGTCAGATAATCACTCAAAGAATCATAATCATTGGCATCGCTATCCATGCCATCTTCCGTAGTATCGGAATCAGAATACTCATCCGCAACGCTTTCTTCTTTACCTTCTTCAAGTGCCGGATTTTCAAGCAGTTCAGCATGGATACGGTCTTCCAGCTCTACTGCGGGAAGCTCCAACAGTTTCACGACCAGAATCTGCTGGGGCGAAAGCGTTTGTACCTGCTGTTGCGCCTGAGATTGTATTTGACGGGAACCTTGTGCCATATTCGTTTTTGCTTTCTACTATTTCTCGCTACAAAAGTAACTTTTTAACGAGAGATTACACAGATTAGGGAGATAATTTTTAATCCTATAACACAAAATTCGTTATCTTTGTTGCACGAACTTAAAAATTAGGACAATATGTTTGCCAAAGAAACGTATATGCAGCGAAGAGCCCTGCTAAAAAAAAATTTAGGCTCCGGGGTATTGTTATTTCTCGGAAATGACGAGTGTGGACTGAACTACGAGGATAACACCTTCCGTTATCGTCAGGATTCCACTTTCCTTTATTATTTCGGACTTTCATGCGCCGGCCTTTCGGCTATTATTGATATTGATGAAGACAAAGAAATCATTTTTGGAGATGAACTGTCTATCGACGCAATCGTATGGATGGGATCGCAACCTACATTACACGAAAAATGTGAACGTGTGGGCGTAAAAAATCTGATGCCGTCCGCAGAAATCACAAGCTATCTCCACAAGTGCGTCCAAAAGGGGAAAGCGGTTCATTATCTGCCGCCTTACCGTCCCGAGCATAAGCTGAAACTGATGGATTGGTTGGGTATTCCCCCTACACGTCAGGAAGGTTCTGTTCCATTCATCCGTGCCGTTATCGCCCAACGTAATTATAAATCTGCTGAAGAAATTGTAGAAATAGAGAAGGCTTGCGATGTAACTGCCGATATGCACATCACCGCCATGAAAGTGCTTCGTCCGGGCATGTATGAATACGAGGTGGTAGCGGAAATGAACCGGGTGGCCGAATCTAACAACTGCCAGCTTTCGTTCGCCACCATTGCCACTATCAACGGACAGACCTTACACAACCATTATCATGGGAATAAAGTAAAATCGGGTGATCTGTTTCTAATTGACGCAGGCGCAGAAGTAGAATCAGGCTATGCAGGCGATATGTCGTCTACCATTCCTGCCGACAAAAAGTTTACAGCCCGTCAGCGCGAAGTATACGAGATCCAGAATGCGATGCATTTGGAATCTGTAAAAGCTCTTCGTCCGGGTATTCCTTATATGGACGTATACGAACTGTCTGCCCGTGTCATGGTAGACGGGATGAAGACACTCGGATTGATGAAAGGAAATACGGAAGATGCGGTCCGCGAAGGTGCCCATGCGCTATTTTATCCTCATGGATTAGGACACATGATGGGACTGGACGTACACGATATGGAAAATCTGGGAGAAATATGGGTAGGATATAATGGCCAGCCGAAGAGCACACAGTTCGGTCGCAAATCGCAACGTCTCGCCATTCCGTTGGAACCGGGATTTGTACACACAGTAGAACCGGGTATTTATTTTATTCCGGAATTGATCGACATATGGAAAGCAGAAAAGAAATTTACTGATTTTATCAACTATGAAGTAGTGGAGACTTATAAGGACTTCGGCGGTATCCGTAATGAGGAAGATTATCTGATTACAGAAACCGGCGCCCGCCGGTTAGGCAAGAAAATTCCTTTGACACCGGAAGAGGTGGAAGCTTTAAGATAAAAACAATGAATAACACCATGAAAAGACTACTTTTATCTGTATGGCTATTGTCACTTACTTTACTGTCCGCCGTAGCTGAAAACTATCCTTATAAAAGCGATGTGCTTTGGGTCACCGTGCCCAATCATGCCGACTGGCTTTATAAAACCGGAGAAAAGGCAACTGTGGAAGTACAATTCTATAAATACGGTATTCCCAGGGATAATGTAACCGTCACTTATGAAATAGGTGGTGATATGATGCCTGTTGCCGATACAAAAGGAAGTGTAACTTTAAAGAATGGCAGGGGGATGATTCCCGTGGGCACAATGAAAGAGCCGGGATTCCGCGACTGTCGCCTGAAAGCAACCGTAGATGGAAAGACCTATTCACATCATATAAAAGTAGGATTTTCACCGGAGAAACTTCGCCCATATACAACCATGCCTTCCGATTTCAAGGAATTTTGGGAAAAGGCAAAAGCGGAACAAAAGGAGTTTCCCCTAACGTATACCAAAGAACATGTCGAAAAATATTCCACTGATAAAATAGACTGTTATCTCGTAAAATTGCAGCTGAACAAACGTGGACAATGCGTCTACGGATATTTATTCTACCCGAAAAAAGAAGGAAAGTTTCCGGTTGTCTTGTGCCCTCCGGGAGCTGGTATCAAAACCATCAAAGAGCCTCTACGCCATAAATATTATGCAGAGCAAGGATGCATCCGTTTTGAGTTCGAGATACACGGCCTGAATCCGGAAATGACTGATGAAGAATTTAAAGAAATCAGCAACGCTTTCAATGGCAGAGAAAACGGCTATCTGACCAATGGGCTCGACAGTCGTGATAATTACTATATGAAGCGGGTATATCTGGCCTGCGTACGCGGTATCGACTTTCTAACGTCCCTACCGGAATGGGATGGCAAAAATGTGATCGCACAAGGAGGTAGCCAGGGAGGCGCCCTGGCATTAATCGCTGCCGGACTGGATGAACGGGTGACAGCCTGTGTCGCCAATCATCCCGCATTAAGCGATATGGCAGGCTATAAAGCCGGACGTGCCGGTGGATATCCGCATTTCTTTAGAAATTCGGTGGATATGGATACCCCCGAGAAAATAAAGACAATGGCCTATTATGATGTAGTGAACTTTGCTAAATTGATAAAAGCAGACACCTATATAACATGGGGATTCAATGATGACACCTGTCCTCCGACCACCAGTTATATTGTATACAATGTACTAAACTGTCCGAAAGAAGCCCTGATTACTCCTATTAATGAGCATTGGACCTCTAACGATACGGAGTATGGACATCTGCTTTGGATAAAGAAGCATTTGAAATAAAGAATCAATCATTCCATCTGGATACGGGCAACTCTTTTTTCCCATAACCTTTCTTCCAGGCATACGCTTTTCTCTTTCGGAGATAAAGCGTATCGCCACAATGTTTTATCGCCTCCCAATTAAATATAGAATGGTGGCAGATGATCTTTTCAAACCAATAAAGCAGGTCATAAGTTATGAATGGTAGTATCATACACCACCATGAAAACAGCAAAGACAAAATCAACGCTGGTATCAGAGTCAAAGAAAAGCATTCCCAATATTGCTTTGCATGTATCCGTAACTCCATATCTTCCCAAACTTCCAGATATTTATACTGGGTAAAGAAAAACCAGCCTAACATAAAATAGTGTTTCTTTCCTTTTCCCAAGAACCACTTTGCTAAAAGACTATTATAAAAAATCATATTCACATTTTTTTTGTTGCATGCAGTCCTTTTATAACAGCAAAAGTAACCAAAGGTTCAATATTATAGTTTAGTATAACAGTCATTATACAGTATTCTCCCCTAAAGAATCCTATTCAAATATTGTTTATTTTGTATTCTCTTGCCTTACTACAACAAAAGGTAATTCATATTTCATGCAAAGAAAACACAAATAACGAATATATCCTAATTTTTATACTTAATATTTAAAGCTACTACCTCCCAAAAATTCACGCAACAAAGAGGTTGGTGGAATCTCCTTATCCTGTACCGGAACAAAATATTTGATAAACTTCAGTAACCGGTATGCTTCGCAATATTCCGGACAGTTGCGCGGGACCCCCATCAGAATAGGTTCGGCATGCAGGCGGAGTACTGCAAACTCAAAAAGCAGCGCTGAATTAAACATTACGTCGGCATTCTCCTGATAGGGAAAAATCCATTTATCTTCACCGGCACGTACACTAGGCCAGCGTGATATGGTTTCACGTGCCGAATATCCCCGATAATTGAAGTCACGGATAATGCGACGCAACAAACGGTTGTCGGTTGTCGGAATCCAGTTATGGTCATCCAAAGAGATGGTGGTCAATGCTGAAACATAAATCTTGAATTTCCGTTCAGCCGGTATATGCGGTGTCAGTTCCGGATTCAGGGCATGAATACCTTCCAGAATCAGAATCGTATTATCTTCTATTTTCAGTTTATCACCTTTATACTCCTTCTTGCCAAGAGAGAAATTAAAACGGGGCAGTTCGACCTCTTCACCGCGCAGGAGTGCCTGCAACTGTTGATTGAACAGTTCCAAATCAAGTGCATACAATGATTCATAATCATAATTTCCGTTTTCATCCAGAGGAGTCTCTTCACGATCCACAAAGTAATTATCCAAAGAGATCGGGAATGGTTTCAGTCCATTGGTCATTAGCTGGATAGAAAGCCGTTTGCTAAAAGTTGTCTTTCCCGAAGAAGACGGTCCGGCAATCAATACCAGTTTTACCCGGTTACCATTTTCACCACGATGGAATATAGTATCGGCTATCTGGGCTATTTTCTTTTCCTGCAGTGCTTCTGCAACATTTATCAGATCGGTTGCATGTCCCTCTTCACAGGCCAGGTTAAAATCTCCGGCATTATTAAGCCCCATGATATAACTCCAGTTCAGATATTCTTTAAAAACATCCAGCATTTTCTCCTGCTTCACCACATCTTCAAGCACATTCGGGTTTTCCCGGCTCGGAATCCGGAGAAGCAATCCATCGTAATATTTCACGATATCGAATAATTTAAGATATCCTGTACTAGGTAGCAGGTTCCCATAATAATAATCAACGGTATCCCCCAATGTATAATAATAGGTATAGAGCGAACCGGAAGTTTCCAGCAATCTCACTTTATCATTCATTCCCCGCTCGCTGAAAACACGCACAGCTTCAGCCGTGTGACATTCAATGCGGTGATAAGAAATATTTTCCGCGATAATCTCCTGCATCCGTTGTTTGATGCGTGTCACATCTTCCAGTTCGATGGGACGTCCAATCCGCAAATTGCAGAAATAGCCTTTTGAAACAGGATGTTCTACAAACAATTTTCCGTCGGGAAACAGTTCCGTGACGGCCTTAAACAATACAAAGCAGAGCGAACGGACATAAGTACGCATACCGGACTGATCTCTCACATCCAGAAACTCTACATCCTTATTATTATAAACTCTGAAATTAAGTCCCTCGGAACGATTATTGACCTTGGCACTTACTACTTGATAAGGAAAATTAAGATTAAAACCGTAATAAATATCCAAAAGTGAGCTTCCGATAGGGAATTCTTTGGAAATATTGTTATTTTTGCAACATATTTGTAACATCTGTTTCATCGAGTTCGTTAAAAGGTGAATAATTTGGGACTAATATACTTATAATCAGATAGAGAACAAATAACCATTAAAAATATTATAGATGGAATATTCTTTTTATGATTTTTTAAAGCTCATAGGCTCATTAGGACTCTTCCTTTACGGAATGAAGATTATGAGCGAGGGCTTACAAAAGGTCGCGGGTGACAGATTGCGAAGTATTCTAACGGCAATGACTACCAATCGGGTAACGGGAGTTTTAACAGGAGTGTTAATAACAGCTCTTATCCAGTCTTCTTCAGCAACGACAGTGATGGTAGTAAGTTTCGTAAACGCCGGATTGCTCACACTTGCCGAATCCATCAGCGTCATTATGGGTGCTAATATCGGTACTACCGTGACTGCCTGGATCATTTCAATTTTCGGATTTAAGGTTGATATGGCAGCCTTCGCTCTCCCGCTCTTAGCCGTCGCCCTTCCGCTCATCTTCTCCGGCAAAAGCAACCGCAAGTCCATCGGTGAATTCATTTTCGGTTTTTCTTTCCTTTTCATGGGTCTTTCTTACCTGAAAGCAAACGCGCCCGACCTGAACGCCAACCCGGAAATGCTTGCCTTCGTACAGAACTACACAGACATGGGATTCTTCTCCATCATTCTGTTCTTACTCATCGGTACTATATTGACGATGATTGTACAGGCCTCCGCAGCCACCATGGCAATTACATTGATTATGTGTGCCAATGGATGGATCAGTCTGGAACTGGGAGCAGCACTCGTTTTGGGAGAAAATATCGGAACCACTATCACGGCCAATCTTGCCGCACTTACAGCCAACACACAGGCTAAGCGGGCAGCATTGGCCCATTTTGTTTTTAATGTGTTCGGTGTTATCTGGGTATTGATTATCTTCCATCCTTTCATGCAGTTGGTAAACTGGGTAGTAGACACCTTTTTCCAAAGTAGTAATCCGGAAGTTGCCATCTCCTACAAGCTATCTGCTTTCCACTCGATTTTCAATATCTGTAACGTATGTATCCTGATATGGGCCGTAAAACTGATTGAACGTACTGTATGCGCTTTAATCCATCCCAAAGAAGAGGACGAAGAACCTCGTTTGCGGTTTATCACTGGTGGTATGCTTTCTACCGCTGAACTCTCTATCCTTCAGGCACGCAAAGAAATCCATCTTTTTGCAGAACGTACACACCGGATGTTCGGTATGGTACAGGATCTGCTACACACAGAAAAGGATGACGATTTCAACAAGCTGTTCAGCCGGATTGAGAAATATGAGAATATCAGCGACAACATGGAGCTTGAAATAGCTAACTACCTGAATCAGGTATCTGAAGGCCGGTTAAGTTCTGAAAGTAAACTACAGATACGCGCTATGCTGCGTGAAGTGACGGAAATTGAAAGTATCGGTGACAGTTGTTATAATCTGGCACGTACCATCAACCGGAAACGTCAGACCAACCAGGATTTTACCGAGAAACAATATGAACATATCCACCTCATGATGAAGCTGACTAACGACGCACTTGCTCAAATGATTGTGGTTGTAGAAAAACCGGAACATCAGAACATTGACATCAATAAGTCCTTCAACATCGAAAATGAAATTAATAACTACCGTAACCAACTGAAAAATCAGAATATTCTGGACGTAAACAACAAAGAATACGATTATCAGATGGGAGTTTATTACATGGATATTATCGCCGAATGTGAAAAACTGGGCGACTATGTAGTAAATGTAGTAGAAGCCAGCAGCGATGTGAAAGAGAAAAAAGCTTCTTGAGAGAGCTTAATTGAATCATAAAAAGGAGAATCAGGTCTGTCATAGCATAACTGATTCTCCTTTTAATAATTCTCTCTCTCTTGGTTTTATCCTTCGTACGGTTCAAAATCTTCTTTGCCGACTCCGCATAATGGACAAGTCCAATCATCTGGAATGTCTTCAAATGCTGTTCCTGGTTCAATTCCGCTTTCCGGATCTCCTTGTTCGGGGTCGTAAATATATTCACAGACCGTGCAAATGTACTTTTTCATAACGTTCGTATTTTTAAATGGTTTTCTGAATAATATAACACAAATAGCAAGATATTTGTTCAACACTATTTCCAAACTAAAGAAAAAAACTATCTTTGTAGTCATATTATCAGGCTAAAACAACAATATAACACTATGCTTATAGCACTATTGTCTACCTTAATAGTTTTATGTGCAATCCTACTAATCAGTTTTTTATGGGAACGTAGGAAATGCCTGCGGATGCAACAACGATTGTTCCGTGAATCCAGAAAGTTGGAACGTACCAGCCATATCGCTGCTGCTATCTTAAAGAATGTGCATGCCTTTATTCTGCTAATAGACAACGATTTTAAAGTGCTGAAGACCAATTATTATCAGAAAACCGGAACCAAGAAAGGAACAGAAGAAAAAAGAGTGGGCGACCTGCTGCAATGCCGTAACGCATTGGCAGCCGAAGGAGGTTGTGGCACACATAGTTTTTGCGGTTCCTGTCCGATACGTACTGCCATACGCCAGGCCTTTGAACAGAGACGGAACTTCACGGATCTCGAAGCAACTTTATCCGTAGTCACATCTGATAATACGACTGTGGAATGTAACGCAGTCATATCCGGCTCCTACTTCCTTCTTAATGAAGAAGAGAATATGGTCATCACCGTACATGACGTCACCCGGCGGAAACAAGCCGAAGAGGAATTGAGACTAGCCAAAGAAAAAGCTGAAAAAGCGGATATTTCAAAATCTGCCTTTTTAGCTAATATGAGCCATGAAATCCGCACCCCTCTCAATGCCATCACCGGATTTGCAGAGGTACTAGGTAGCGCAAATACCGAAGAGGAAAAGGCTCAATACCAGGAAATCATAAAAATGAATGCCGACCTCCTGATGCAGTTGGTCAACGATATTCTGGATATGTCTAAAATCGAAGCCGGAACATTGGAATTTGTACAGACAACGGTTGACGTCAATCTATTACTTTCAGATTTACAACAACTTTTCCAGATGAGAGTCAATGACGCCGGAGGAAAGATACAAATTATAGCGGAATCATCTCGTTCTTCGTGCATGATTCAAACGGATCGCAACCGGGTAGCGCAGGTACTTTCCAACTTTGCCGGCAACGCCATTAAGTTCACCCACGAAGGTAGTATTCGCATCGGATATGAAGCAAGAGATACCGAACTTTACTTTTATGTCAAGGATACCGGAGCAGGAATTCCGGCAGAGAAATTACCGGATGTCTTCGAGCGCTTTGTGAAACTGAACAAAGATAAGAAAGGAGCCGGACTGGGACTCTCTATTTCTCAAACCATTGTCGCCAAACTAGGCGGTCAGATCGGTGCGGATTCCGTAGAAGGTGAAGGTTCTACATTCTGGTTTACAATTCCTTATCGGACATGTGGTAAACCACGGTAACAAATTCGACTTCATAAAAAGTTTTAATTAAACATTTTATCACAATTTTATGTTGTATTTTTGCGGTTCAAACTAAACGCATGTATCTGCATGAGTACAAATAAAAATGACTATTATCATTTAGGACTTACGGATGACGAAGTCCTACAAAGCAGGGAGAAAAACGGTATTAACCTGTTAACACCTCCCAAGCGTCCTTCCCTCTGGAAACTTTATCTGGAAAAATTTGAAGACCCGGTTGTACGCGTACTGTTAGTAGCAGCCGTTTTCTCATTAATCATTTCCATCATCGAGAACGAATACGCTGAAACAATCGGAATTATAGCAGCTATCTTACTGGCCACCGGAATCGGTTTCTTTTTCGAGTATGATGCCAGCAAAAAGTTTGATCTGCTGAATGCAGTCAATGAAGAAACATTGGTAAAAGTGATCCGAAACGGACGTGTCCAGGAAATTCCCCGCAAAGACATAGTGGTAGGTGATATTGTAATTTTGGAAACGGGTGAAGAAATCCCGGCCGATGGAGAATTACTGGAAGCCATTTCTTTGCAAGTAAACGAATCAAATCTGACAGGTGAACCTGTTATTAATAAAACAACTGTAGAAGCTGACTTTGATGAGGAGGCAACTTATGCTTCCAATCTGGTGATGCGTGGAACGACAGTGGTAGACGGTCACGGCACCATGCGCGTTCTACACGTGGGAGATGCTACTGAAATCGGGAAAGTAGCCCGACAAAGCACAGAAGAGACCCTCGAACCTACTCCGCTGAACATACAGTTGACTAAACTTGCAAACCTCATCGGAAAGATTGGTTTTACTGTGGCCGGTCTCGCTTTCCTTATTTTCTTTGTCAAAGACGTATTATTATTCTTTGATTTCGGTTCACTGAACGGATGGCATGAGTGGCTTCCTGTTTTCGAACGAACACTGAAATATTTTATGATGGCAGTTACACTGATTGTAGTAGCTGTGCCTGAAGGATTGCCAATGAGCGTCACTCTTAGCCTGGCATTAAACATGCGTCGCATGCTTTCTACCAACAACCTGGTGCGGAAAATGCACGCCTGCGAAACAATGGGAGCCATCACCGTGATTTGTACGGATAAAACCGGTACACTGACTCAAAACCTGATGCAAGTACACGAGCCTAATTTTTACGGCATCAAAAATGGCAGTGTTTTGTCCGACGATGATATCAGCACACTCATTGCAGAAGGAATAAGCGCTAACTCAACCGCTTTCCTCGAAGAATCAACGAACGGTGAGAAACCGAAAGGAGTAGGAAATCCCACCGAAGTAGCTTTATTGCTTTGGCTTAACAAGCAAGGAAAAAATTATCTGGAACTTCGCGAGAAAGCACACATCCTCGACCAACTCACTTTCTCTACCGAACGGAAATTCATGGCAACCCTTGTTGAGTCACCACTAATCGGCAAAAAAATACTTTATATAAAAGGAGCTCCGGAAATTGTTTTGGGTAAGTGTAAAGAAGTAGTCCTGGATGGACGGCAAGTAGACGCCGTAGAATATCGCTCCACAGTAGAAGCACAACTGTTGAGCTATCAGAATATGGCTATGCGTACACTTGGATTTGCATTCAAGATTGTCGGAGAAAATGAGCCTAATGATTGTACGGAACTGGTTTCAGCCAATGACCTGAATTTCTTGGGAGTAGTTGCCATCTCCGACCCGATTCGTCCGGACGTACCTGCCGCGGTTGCTAAATGTCAGTCTGCAGGTATCGGCATCAAGATCGTGACCGGTGATACTCCGGGAACTGCAACGGAAATCGCACGCCAGATAGGTCTTTGGAACCCCGAAACAGATACCGAGCGGAACCGAATCACCGGTGTTGCATTTGCCGAATTGAGCGATGAAGAAGCACTGGATAGAGTGATGGACTTAAAAATCATGTCCCGAGCCCGCCCGACTGACAAGCAACGCCTGGTGCAACTGCTTCAGCAAAAAGGAGCAGTCGTAGCCGTAACCGGAGACGGAACCAATGACGCCCCGGCTTTGAATCATGCCCAAGTAGGTTTGTCAATGGGTACAGGTACTTCTGTAGCCAAAGAAGCCAGCGATATTACCCTGCTCGATGACTCCTTCAACAGTATCGGAACTGCTGTTATGTGGGGACGTTCCCTGTATAAGAATATCCAGCGTTTCATTGTTTTCCAGCTAACGATCAACTTCGTAGCACTGCTCATAGTTCTATTGGGTTCTGTGATCGGTACGGAACTTCCACTGACTGTCACACAAATGTTATGGGTGAACCTGATTATGGACACTTTTGCCGCTTTGGCTCTTGCTTCCATTCCCCCCAGCGAAACCGTGATGCTTGAGAAACCTCGTCGCGGCACTGATTTTATTATCAGTAAGGCAATGCGGTCTAATATATTAGGTGTGGGTTCCATCTTCCTCATCGTACTACTCGGAATGATTTATTATTTCGACCACAGCACGGAAGGTATGAACATACACAACCTGACCATCTTCTTCACCTTCTTTGTCATGCTGCAATTTTGGAATCTGTTCAATGCCCGTGTATTCGGCACTACCGATTCTGCATTCAAAGGACTTTCCAAGTCGTACGGTATGGAGCTCATTGTACTGGCTATCCTTGCCGGACAATTCCTAATCGTACAGTTCGGTGGAGCTGTATTCCGTACGGAACCGCTTGACTGGCAAACCTGGCTTCTTATTATAGGCGTTTCGTCCACGGTGTTATGGGTTGGAGAACTTATTCGCCTTGTTCAACGTATTATTCACAAAAAAAACAGAAATGAAAAGTAAAGGAATAAAAAACCTTCTTATTGATTTGGGTGGTGTACTTATCAATCTCGACCGCCAACGTTGCATTGAGAACTTTCAGAAATTAGGGCTCCGGAACGTGGAGGACTTACTGGATATCCATAATCCGAACGGGCTCCTGATGCAACAGGAAAAAGGATTAATTACACCCGCCGAATTCCGCGACGGAGTTCGTAAGATGATAGGCAAAGCAGTAAGCGACAAACAAATAGATGCAGCCTGGAATAGTTTTTTGGTAGACATACCGACACACAAACTTGATTTATTATTAAAATTACGTGAGAAATACGTCGTCTATTTATTGAGTAATACCAACCAAATCCATTGGGACTGGACATGTATTCATCTGTTTCCCTACCGCACATTTAAGGTAGAAGACTATTTTGAGAAAACGTATCTCTCTTTTGAAATGAAAATGGCCAAGCCCGAACCGGAGATCTTCAAGACAATCATAGAGGATGCCGGTATCGAGCCGGAAGAAACGCTCTTTATCGATGATTCCGAGATGAACTGTAAGGCAGCACAGGAGTTAGGAATTATCACTTATACTGCAAAAGCAGGCGAAGACTGGAGCCATCTTTTCAACAGCAAATAATTTTAGAGATATGCAGATTATACGTGACACATCGGCTATTAACCCGGAACCCAGTGTAGCTACCATCGGTTTCTTTGATGGAGTACATGCAGGACATCGCTATCTGATTCAGCAAGTGAAGGAGATAGCCGCCGCCAAAGGTCTACGCTCTGCATTGGTTACCTTCCCCGTTCATCCCCGCAAAGTGATGAATGAGGATTACCGTCCGGAACTTCTGACCACCCCGGAAGAAAAAATAAGTCTGCTTGCAGACATCGGGGTAGATTACTGCCTGATGCTTGATTTCACCCCGGAAGTTTCCCGGCTTACCGCCCGGGAATTCATGACACAGTTGTTAAAAGAACGTTATCAGGTAAAATACCTGGTTATCGGCTATGACCATCGTTTCGGGCACAACCGCAGCGAAGGCTTCGAGGATTATGTACGCTACGGGAAAGAAATTGGTATAGAAGTGATCCGCGCCAAAGCATATACCAGCAATATAGAAATAGAGAACGTACCCAACGTTCCGGTAAGTTCTTCCCTGATCCGTAAACTTCTTCATCAAGGAGAAGTGGATCTGGCTGCTGATTGCCTGAAATATGAATATTTCCTTGACGGAATAGTAGTAGGCGGCTATCAGGTAGGGCGGAAAATAGGTTTTCCAACGGCCAATTTAAGCGTGGATGATCCTGATAAACTGATCCCCGCGGACGGTGTATATGCCGTATGGGTGACATTCGACAAAAAAACATATATGGGAATGTTAAACATAGGTGTCCGCCCGACGATTGATAATGGGCCTAACCGAACCATTGAGGTGAATATCCTTCACTTCCATTCGGACATATATGATAAATTCATCCGGCTTACTTTCGTAAAACGGACGCGTCCCGAACTGAAATTCTCCAGTATTGACGAGTTAATAACGCAACTCCATAAAGATGCCGAAGAGACGGAAGCTATTCTTCTTGCCAACAAGGCAGGCAGCAACAGCAGAGAAACAAAATAAATAATACAATAACCGATAATAATAACTTTAAAATAGATTCTTATGCAAAAGTCATTTATGAGCATCTCTTTGGTGGTAATAGCTATCTCAATGTTAGCTATGTTTATCTATAGTTTCTTTACAACTAAATAAAGACCAATGAAAACGGCTATCAAACTGATATTAATTGACCTTCTCATTGCACAGATTGTCGCCCCTATCCTGATTATGATTCCCTGTACGATCTATTTATTAGTCTCCACAGGAAATTTAGACAAGGTTGCTCTGACGCAAATGATCATGATTCCGGCCCAATTAGCCGGTCAGATTATGATGGGTATTTATCTATGGAAAGCCGGCTATATCAGTACACAAAAGACAACATGGTCACTCGTATCAGCGCCATACCTAATTTGTAGCGGTCTAGCTATTCTCACCGCTGGCTTTCTGGTATCTGCACTTATGGGACTGCTAGACTGGATACCCAACATCATGGAGCAATCTTTCGACATTCTCCAATCCGGTTGGGGCGGTATTCTCGCAATAGCTATCATCGGTCCTATACTTGAAGAAATCTTGTTTCGCGGATCCATAACCAAAGCTTTGCTGCAACAATACACCCCGACAAAAGCTATCCTCATTTCAGCGCTTCTATTCGGTGTCTTTCACATTAATCCGGCCCAGATACTTCCCGCATTTCTGATTGGTATCCTACTGGCATGGACATACTATAAAACCGGTAGCCTGATACCTTGCATACTCATGCATATACTGAATAACTCCTTAGCAATATATCTTAGTATCCAATATCCCGAAACAGAAAACATGGATGATTTGATAAACGGCACCCCCTATTTAATTATCTTTTTCTGTGCGATTTTCATACTGGCAGGAGTTATTCTATATATGCAACGCATGACTGCTAATAAGTAGAAGTCATATCTTCAGGAACACAAATATAAAAATCTGCTCTTCCTTTATTCTCTTCGTCAAGTTGGTCTATACTTTCCTGGCGGACCGCACAAACTGTTTTAATTGTTGTACCCGGACGATATTGAAGCAAATAAGGAATGATTCCTTCTTTAAAATCTGAATGATAATTTCCATTAAAATGCAGGAATTTATTTTTTATATTACGGGCTATAAACCATCCCATTGTCGCATCTTTGATAGCTTGGGCCTGTGCCAGATATTCTTGGTTACCTTTACTTTTACCCATCATCTGCATTAATGCAAAAGCTCCTCCGTCCTCTTCTTTATAAGTAAATTGCACAGGAAGCGGCGGTAAATACCGTTTTGCTTCATCAGATAATGAATCCAAATACTGTAAGCCATTATTCTTTACAACATTCGCATAACGCCGAGGTACATTAGTTGCGATAAACGGAATCTTCTTCTCTTTTGCAAAAAAGACAAATGGAGAATAATCTGTACTATAATTATCCCACAAACGAGCTTCCGTTTCAAATCTGTCATAAGAAATGAGCCGACGCATGTATTCATCCAAAATCAATTGGTTGTCTGATTCAAACATTTCAGCTCCCATCATTAACTTATCTTTGTGAATAGCATATAGCGAACGGGTTATTTCATACTCCAGCCAATGAGTGATACAACAATTATGAATCTCACCAATAAACACGACATCCGGCTGTACCAACGCTTCAATAAGCTCGTCATAGCCTATTTCCTTACCATCGGCATCAAACAATGTATATGCTTTTTTATACCCCTTCTGAGCAAAAACGGTCACTCCTCCTACAAAACATAGAAGTAATATACCACAAATTCTTGAAAAAAATAACTTATTCATATTTTTGATGTTTTCCTATATATAACAATACAAATTTATCCGGATTCATTAAATTTCTGAACGCCCTCTGAATATCCACCGTAGAAATACTATTGAGACACCGTTCATACTGCTCAAAATCAGCAACAGATTCACCATTTTTCAATAAATTCACAAGATTGGTGCGCCATTCGGCAGAAGCCTCATCAGAAAGCACTTTTCGCTTAGTAACCAGAAAAGACTTCTTCAAAGCCTCCAATTCATCTTCATCTACTTTATTCGTACGAAGCTCTTTAATTATCTGCTTGATAAGATTTTCCACTTTCTCTGTGTTCTTAAAATCAACAGAAGCCGATAAATCGAAATAGAAAACCTGTTGTGGCAACCCATTGTAAAATAATGAAGCGTATGGAGAATAAACAATATTTTCCCCCTCACGTAAAACGCTCAACAATCGGTTTTGCAATATATCGCGCATCAATTTCAGTATAAGACTATTTTTCAAGGAAGGTTGGTAATTCCCGTAAAAAACATAATCAAATATAGTCTGGGTATCGTTATCATTCGGAAACTCTTCTATATAAGTTTTCCCGGGAAGTTTAAACGGCTTATTGATATAAGCTATCGTGTTTGCTTCCGGTATGCGTCCGAATGTAGAAGCTAACAGTTGTTTAATACTGTCCGTATCAAACTTCCCGGTCACTACGAACGTCATCTGGGACGGATTACTATATAATGAACGATAATAGTTTGCAATTTGATCCAAATCAAGTTTCTCCAAATCTTTTTTTGTCAGGGGTGGACGAGATACGGTATTTCCCATCAATGAATCCAGACGATTCGTCAACATACGGTCAGAGGCACGTTTCATCATTTGCTCAAGCACCGTTTCTTTACCGAAACGCTCTATTTCATCTTTACGTATCTCCTCAAAATCTTCGTAGCAAAGTTCCGGACGATACATTTTCTCGTACATTAAATTAAAAAGCTCTTTTGCTTTATCAGCAGGTGACATACCCATAATATCATGCCAATAATTACTGATGGCAATATTCATTGATATTTCTTCCTGTTGCATAAAAGAAGACAATGTATCGTAAGGCACACAGGCCACTCCTCCCATTTCCATATAACCTCCGGTTCCCTCATAAAGAGGATAATCTGCATCGGACAAGTCCGCTGTTCCCCCTCTTCCAAAAGCTGTCACAAAAATCGATTGATTTTCATCATTTGTCGGACGAAGAAAAACACGTAAACCATTCTTCAAAGTTACTTCCGTCACATTAAGATCCGGGTAGTTTTTCTCACCAACTATATCCGAAGCCCTGAAAGGATGACTTTCTGCCAGACAAACAGGTGTCACTACATTTTCCTCTCCTCTATCTTTTTGCACATACTCAAAATCCTTAAACGGGCTCTTGGCTCCTTTATCCCATGCCTGAACAACTTCTTCTTTCTGCAATGAATTTTGTTTTCCGGCATTATTACGATAGGCTATCAATAATGCTTGTTCTTTATATGAGAGCCATTCAGACAACAGCTGTTGCAAAGCGGCACTTTCAGTCGCACGTATCTTACCGGCCAACTGTTCCATTTCACTGTCAGACTGAATATAACGATCACCGGATATAACATAATCAACAAAATCATCACACCATTTAGAAGATAACTGAATCGAGTTATCAACCTTCAAATGCTTGACATGCTCATTAATGGCATCTTCCATTTCTTCTTGCTTAAAGCCATTTTTCCTGATAGACTCCATTTCATTAGACAGTTCGCTAACCTGTTGCAAAAGATTATCCTTATCTGCTCCGGAAAAGGCAAAAACAAAATGATTCTTGTCAGAAAGAAACCATGCGTCAGAAACATTACACCGGATATTCCGATGTTTCAACCGATTACTGATCGCACGTATCAATAAAGCACCCAGTTCCTTTTGGTAAATACTTTCAATCGTGTTTCCAACCACACAAAGGTGAGGAATCATCAGCTCCAGCTCCGAACTACGTTCCAGATTATCCCCAATCTCATATAATGCGACTCCCGGATCATAGGTCAGCGGATAAGTATGATACCCCTTGATTTCCTTACGCGGAATGGACGAAAACATTTCCTTGATTTGCTTTTCAATAGATACAGGATCTATATTACCAACCACAACTACAGTAGCCATCTGTGGAGAATACCATTGCTGATAAAACTCGATTAATGTTTTACGATCAATATTGCGAATATCTTCGGAACTTCCCAACGGCATACGCTCCGTAAAATGGTTTTTACCAATCTTTAATGCATAGAAGTCATCTCCCAAGTCATATCCACGTAATTCTTCCAAGATAACTCCCCGTTCTTTCTTCGTCCGCTCTTCATCAAAAGTGATTCCACTTAGCCAGTCTTTCAGGATTAACAAAGTCTTACCACTAACTTTATCGTCTGTTTTATCCATTGGTACTGTCAACATAAATATTGTGCGATCATATCCGGTTACCGCATTTATATCACGACCGAATTTCATACCCAAAGTCTCCAGATAATCGACCATTCCTCTGCCGGGAAAATGCTTACTACCGGCAAACGACATATGCTCCAGAAAATGGGCAGCTCCTTTTTGCTTTTCCGACTCTTGTACGGAACCAATACGCATCACTAACCGGAACTCGGTTGTATGAACCGGCGCCTCATTAGAAAGAATTAAATAATGCAGGCCGTTAGCCAAAGTTCCTTCAACTGTATTAGGTGGTAAATTCACCTTTTTCTCCGAATGAAAAACTTGTTGTCGTGCAAGCATATTCATGGTCGTTCCTCCTAATAGAACTACCATGAATAAAATAAATTTAGATCTTGTCTGTTTAAACATGAATGGTTGTTTTATATATTATATTTATTCGTTTAATGTATAAGTTACGCGGATCTGGGTATACCCCAACGAATTGACATGATCCCAAGGAAACTGGAAACTAAAAGTTTTCTCATCATACATACCTTTCGGTTCAATCCAGTCAGAGGGGTCATTCTCCCAATAGTCCTCATCAATATACGCAGACACCAGACAGTTAATCGGATTCAAGGTTATTCCTTCTTTTATCAAATCACTGACACTCGTTTCCACCATATTACCACCTTCTTGAACCACAATCGTACCACCTTCGTCAGCCATTTGCTTCCAACGGTTCCAAGCGGTAAAAGAATATTCAAAAGGTACTGTTTCAACTTCGTCCTCCCAAATATCTAATACCGGTCTGACAAACGAGAAAGCTTTTTCCTCCGGCAATAATTCCAAATCATCTAAAACAACACTAAATATTTCCTTATTAACATCAAAGTCAACCGCTTCCAACATAGAAATATACCTACTTCCTTCATAAATCCAGAATTCACTCTCCACAGTTTCCTTTCTGTATATTTCCCACAAAAAAGAAGTTATACCCATTGGATTATCAATCATTTTAAGTATTGGCCGGTCTGCAGTAGCATTTTCGCTCAATGTTATTATCGTTTTTCCCATAAAAGAACGAGTTTCAGTATCACTGAATATTCCAATCTCATCTGTTGGAAAAGTCACTTCTACACGACAACTTACCTCACCCATAAAACGATTAAGATTAAGCCCGTATTTCTCCATATATCCATGGATTAATTCTATCTGCTGCTCCGTTAATTCGGGTAAAGTCGGGTTTGGCCTTACTGTCAGCCTCAAATCATTCCACGGCTGCATACGTTCATCTGTATAATCCTTTACTTTCAAGGTAATCGTCCTTTGCCTATTCAATAAACTCTGACGATTGGAAAGTACTTTAAAACTTGCCGTTTTTTCGCCTGCTTTCATTTGAACTGTTCCGCCCTCCAAGCGCAAAATATCATCTGTATTATCTGATAATTCAAAATTAATCGTAACATCTTTTTCTACGGCAGTAGCTAAAAGCACATCGACAGAAATAGCACGATCATCGTTCTCCGAAAGTGCCGGGTCATCAGAAGTACTGATCTGTATATAATTGCGTCCTTTATAAGTATAGTCAATATCATTGCTACAAGCTGTAACCATCCAAGACAGCCCAAGCAAAAATATGAATAAAGAATAATATTTGTATTTCATAATCTTCTTTGTTTTTAAGATAGAAAAATTATCTGTTCAGAGGCCATCCCTCATTTTGAGTAATATTCTCATTATATTTATATTCAGAACGGGGAATAGGAAAACACCAACGATAATCGCTGTTCTCTACTTTCGCCTCTTCACTCTTTCCCCATTTTGATAACCGGGACAAGCTTCCCGAATGTAAACGTTTCAAATCAAAATACAAAATGCCTTCACCTGCAAATTCTTTCATTTTCTCCAGATGAACAGCTTGTAGCAGTGCATCCCCTGTCAATCCTTCATCAAGAGTGGTAGCCTGACAAGCTTCCAGATATTCATTCAGTTTCTGAATTGCCAGCCTCTCCTTACCTGATGTCTTACTATAAGCTTCAGCTGCTATGAAATAGGCACCAGCATAACGCATCACATTGATATATTGTATACTTTCCGACTCTTTATTTACTTTATTGTATTTGCCTAATAAGTCCCTTTGCTCTCCTTCCATTTCAAAAGGGTACACATTATATGTTTCCCGTATATCTCCTTCTCCATACACAATTTGAGGATTCAATGCGAAATAGTCTCCATTTGTCGCATCAAACTGTATGTCAGCATAAAAACTTTTTGCTGTATAAAATCCGAAGATACGTTCCTTACAAGAGGCAGTTTCCCACAAGCGCTTATATCCCGAAACGGTAAACATGTCATCCGTTGCCTGCTCCAATACCTTCTCCGCATAAATCGCAGCTTGTCCATACTGCCCCGCATATAATTCCAGTTCAGCAAGTAAATAATATACAGCCGTTTGAGACAACCAACCATTGTTTGCCGGAGCATTCTCTGAAACCACCGCTTCTGTCAATAAGGTACGGATAGCCGACACACAGGTTTCGATAGAAGAACGCTTTGGATATTCAAGCCCCAGATGTTCTTTCAAAACAATACCGTCAGCTTGAGGATTTTTGTCATAAGCCGGTGCAAACAACCTTAGTAAATTGAAATAGCAAAGAGCTTTCAACGCTTTACATTCACTTATTATAGCTGCTTTTTTTCCCTCCTCCGAAGCATTTTCCAATACAATATTATTCACCCGCTCAAGCAAAGTATTACAAGAAGCAATCGTATTATAATATTCCAGCCAAATATTTTCTGCCAGAGAAGTTATAGAATTATCCTGCCACAAATAAAGATTTTTCTGGCTCATATCCTTTCCTGTGGCAGATGTCTGACAAAAGTCATCACCCAAGATAGAAAGTTCATATTCATAATGCGGATAAAGCAAATAAGCAGATGCCAAAAGAGAACGCGCTGTGGCAACATCGGTAATAGCATCAGGATCCGAATACTGGTCGGCAGGAGGAATGTCAAGTGAGCAAGACGACATTCCCGATACAATTCCTGATATGGCTATAAATATATAAATAAAATTCTTTATCATAATCATTAATCGTTAAAAAGTCAGACTCATATTAAATGTATAAATAGGCTGCATACTTCCCGCCAAAGTGCCACTTTCCGGGTCCGACTCCTTATATGAAGTCCACGTAAACAAATTGGAACCTTGGAAAGCCAATGTCGCATATTTCACAAACGGCAATGTCTTTCTTAAGAAATGGGGTGGCACCCGATACCGGAGAGAAACCATAGACAGCTTCAAATAATCACTCTTACCCACTGTCAACGAGTTCGGATATTGGCTCAAATTCTCCTCCGCAGTAGAAGACGTGTAAAAAGGAGTCGGATAAACTTTCCCCTCATCCCCCGGTTTAAACCACATTTTATCAGTCTGTCCGGCAACGGCATTTTTATTTGAGTTATCTTTATCACGCACATACGAATAGTTGAACTGATGAATACCGCCACGTACATAATAGAAATCCATGTCCAAATCGAATGATTTATAAGAAAGAGACAACCCGAAACTTCCGCTATACGGAGGGGTGGAATGCCCCAATGCCACTACGTCATCCGCCGTCAATGCTTCACTTGCCGGCTTCTCCTGATTATCCTTTACCAAAAAAATAGGATAACCTGTCAAAGGATTGATACCCAAAGAAGAAGGACCATAAATCATATCATAAGATTTACCTATTTCATAATCAGGAATCAATGCTTCTTCAGAAGTATATATTCTATCAGCATAATAAAGATCAATAACCTTGTTACGATTATAAGCCATATTCCCCCGCAAACTAAGCAGCCAGTCATTTGTATCCAGCACCTTTACATTCAGCCCCAATTCAATACCCTTATTCTCAAGTATTCCTATATTACGTTTCAATGTTGTATATCCGGTAGAAGAAGGAATCGGAACATCCAGCAACGCCTGTTCTGTACGCCGGTTGTACCAACTTGCCTCCAACGTAATACGGTCAAACAGACCTATACTGATCCCTGCATCAATAGATTTAGTCTGTTCCGGTTTCAAATCTTTATTATAAAGTCCCATTAAATCAAGCGGGCGCTGGTCTTCGTAGCGGTTAGTGGAATAAGCGAAAGTAGCTACCGTAGACGAAACTGAAACACCGTTCAGATTAGCAGTATATCCATAGGAGGCTTTCAGATTCAAGCGAGTCAGAACAGGATTATCTGACAAGAATTCATAATAACTGGGTGTCCAACCAATCCCCACAGCCCAAGCACTGTTCCAACGTTTATCGGAAGGCAAAATAGAAGAGGCATCCGTTTTATAAGTAGCATAAAAGTCATAAATATTATCAAAAGTATACCCGGCAACAGCCCCAAATCCTAATTGCGCATTTTTATCTTTCAACGCTCCCACTTCAGGCTGGCGCATTCCTTGAATAGATTGATTGATAGCAGCTGCCGATTTTATAGTTCCAACTCCATAACCGGTAATAGAGACATTATCCAATTGAGTCAGATAATAATCCATATTAGCCCCTAACGTCACATTATGTTTCCCTGCGTATACATTATTATATGTTACACGAACATTGGTAGAAACATTAGTTGTGGTATTCTTCGATTTTGAATAAATCCCCCGTTTAATCTCCGGAACCCCCTCTGTCATTTCCGAATAAGCAGTAGAAGGGGTAAATTGTTCTGTCTCATCCAACAAAAAGTCCAGACCGGCCACTGCTGCAACATCCAGTCCGGGTAATGGATTCAAAATTAAACTGCCACTAATCCCGGCTGTTTTTGCTGCATCCTCCTGACTGTACTGATTCATCAGATCTTTATAGGTACGTCCCGGATAGGATACCAATTCTCCACTGTTTTTTGTCTCATAAGGATTCAATTCATACACCAGTTGAGTGGGATCTGAAGTTGTACCATTCGGAGTATTTGTTTTAGCATAACCGCCATTCACACTTAATAATGCATAACCGATGTGTCCCAACTTCTGATCCATGTTCATACGCAAGCTCATACGTTGTTTATCGTTACCTGGTAGACGTCCTCCCTGTTTAGTATAGTTAGCAGAAACATAATAAGTCGTCTGTTCACTTCCTCCACGAATACTAACGTTATGCTTTTGATAGAGGCTGTTCCGAATAAGTTCATGAAACCAGTCTGTATTTACATTTTTCAGTTCATCCAATTTTTGTTGTCCGGTCGCTATCAATTGCGGCAGATTCGGATCATCCGCGTGATATTTATTATAATAATCTGCACTATATCGATATCCAGGAGTTTCCGGATTCTGCAAGCGACGTTCCAATTCCAACTTTTCCGCAGAATTCATCATGGAAATTCCCCGGCGTCCACGAGTAGTGACTCCCATGTCCAATGTATAAGTAACCATTGTTTGTCCACTAATTCCGCGCTGGGAGGTTATTTCCAGCACACCGTTAGCAGCCTTAATGCCATATAAAGCACAAGCAGCCGCATCTTTAAGCACCTTGATTTCCTTAATATCTTGAGGATTTAAATTATAGAATGTTTCTGAGCTTATGACCTTACCATCCATTACATAAAGAGGTTCGTTGGTTGTATTTCCTCTTCGTAAAGAGGAATTCCCTCTGATACGTATCTCCGGTGCAGAGCCTAATTCACCTGTATTCGTTACAATCAATCCCGGCACAGATCCTTGCAAAGCCAATCCCATGTCAATCATCGGCTTGCTATTAATACGCCGCATATCGACTTCCTGCACTACACCGGAACGAGCACGAATATCTATCTCATTAATATTAGCTTTAGCAGTCACAACCACTTCATCCATATTGTTAGTATCGTCCGCTAAAGTTACTTCCAGCTTAGTCTGCCCTTTATAAGTAACACTTTTGCGCCGCATGCCAATGAATGAGAACTCAATTGATACGCCTTGCTCCCATTTACCTGTTAATACAAATTCTCCTTTTTCATTGGAGATTGTTCCATAAGGAGTGTTTTTCACTTTGATGTTTGCACCAGCCAAAGGCAGATTTTGAGAATCATATACATGCCCGGTTATTCGGTTTTCCCTTACTTGTGCTTGCACTAACATATAGAAAGCCATACAAAACCAGAGCAAAGCCCCTCTTTTTACATTTTTTTTCATAAGTGCGCATTTTATTCGTCTTTTTACAAAAAAATGAATAAAATATAGAAATATCAAATGAAATTAATTTTATTATATTTTTTTAATCTTTTATCAAATGGACACATTTATCACATTTTTCAAATAAAAATAATAATAAAATTAAGAAAAAGCTTCCACCATCCTACCAACATCATCCCCTGTAGAATGTGTAAATTTATAAAATTTTCACAAACAACTCAACAACATATCTATCATAAAAAAAGGGAAGTTTTTTCACTTCCCCTCTTTTGCTTTAAATGCTAATGCATACATTCGTATTTGTTTGACCATCGACAGCAAACCATTGCTACGCGTTGGCGACAGATGCTCTTTCAACCCAATCTTGTCTATAAAATAAAGATCTGTATTCAAGATTTCATCAGGGGTATGTCCTGAAAGGACTTTAATCAATAAGGCAATAATTCCTTTTACTATCAATGCATCACTTTCCGCTTTAAAAACGATTTTACCATCTACATCATCCGCTTGAAGCCATACCCTGCTCTGGCAGCCCTCAATCAGATTTTGTTCCGTCTTATATTTTTCTTCAAGTGGTTCCTGCTCATTTCCCAAGTCAATAAGTAGTTGATAACGGTCCATCCAATCATCGAAGTCACTGAATTCTGCAATCACTTCGTCTTGTAGTTCATTAATTGACATTATAGTAATTATTTAATTAGACAATATACCAATGTGCGAGTAACAGATGCCGTATTTAAAACCGGCATATCAATATATCAACACCTTAATTATATTATTTCTCAATGCTATTATTTCTCATTATAAATCACTTCCAATACCGTCTGGCCCACTGCTTTCAACGTATTCTTATCTATATGCTCCATATTGTCATTGACGGTATGCCATGTCGGAGTAAAGTCACCCTCCTGATTATATGGAATAATATCGATGGTTTTAATACGTGCCAGACGATTAATGAACAAATGATCGTCTGTTACAAATCCTCCGTTGCCATCCATGAAAGTCTTTCCATTGCCAATCTTCTTCGCCGCTTTCCAGACTTTCTTATTTATATCGGGAGCAAACTCTTCAGAATATCCCTCTTTCATAAACACGCTGCCTTCACCCCCTACCATATCGAGTAGGATGCCAAAACGTGCATTATAACCCTGTACATGAGGATTGCGTGCCCAATACTGTGATCCGAGACACCAGAATTCCTCTTTATGCTGCCCCGTATAAAACTGCGGCGCACCATAATCCTCTGCATCCAGCAAAATAATATCGATTCCTAGTTCCGGCTGTTGCTGATTGACCAGGCGAGCTATTTCTAACAAGGCACCTACACCACTGGCACCATCATTGGCACCCAAAATCGGAGTTTTATGATTCTTCTCGTCAGGATCGTTATCAGCCCATGGACGTGTATCCCAGTGCGCAAACAGAGCAATTCGTTTTTTGCTTTCCGGCTTATAAGAACCGATAATGTTTCTCGCTTTCAGCAACGTTCCGTCATAAGCAATCAAATCTGCATATTGATTAGTCACTTGAGCACCGAAAGCCTCCAACTGACCAGCAAGATAATTACCACAGGCAACATGTTCTTTTGTATTAGGAACACGAGGTCCGAAATCTACCTGATTCTTTACATACAAATAAGCACTATCCGCATCAAATTGAGGTATATTCACTGCTGTCTCTTCGCTTTGTTCACTCGTACTATTTGCCTTATTACCTCCTCCGCAAGAGAATGCTGATAATAACAAAAAGGCACTCATTAATACTATCATAGTTTTCTTTTTCATCGTCCTTTCATCTATTAGGGGTCTCAAAATTAGTCATTTTCATCACAGCATCGTTCAGATGGAATGGTTTATTAACATATAAACTTCAGTTCCACATTTTTCTTTCCGACCACAAGTTCCACTTTTGCGCCGTTTATAAGCGGAAGATTATGAGTCACGTGTCCTACCGGAAAATTAAAGCAGACCGGATAATCATACTCTTTTACTAAATCCGCCAAAGCTGCATACAATTCCTTACCCAGCGAACAGTCTTCTTCATATTCTGTAAATTGCCCGATAATCAGCCCGGACAGTTTCTCAAGTACGCCTCCCAATTTCAAATTATACATCATACGCTCGATGGCATGCGGACGTTCGCTGACATCTTCAATAAACAATATCGTCCCTTCTGCCGGAATATCATAAGGAGTTCCCCGCAAACCGTATGCTACCGCCATATTGCCACCATGCAAAATGCCTTGTGCAATTCCCTGCTTATTCAGTTTGTGCTTCTCGCACGTATAAGAAGGGATATTTCCAAATAAGATATCCTTCAGATAGTTCGTACAAAGATCATCTTCCGGTTCTACCGTAAGATGACGAGCCATCAACGAATGCAGGGAGGCATATCCATTTTTCTGAAACAGATTGTGCAACGCTGTTATATCGCTAAAACCCAGTAACCATTTCGGATGTTCATAAAAAGCCGTAAAATCAATTTTATCGATCAAATGTACCGCCCCGTACCCTCCGCGACTACAAAGAATAGCTTTCACCTCAGGGTCGTCCATCGCATCCTGTAAATCTTTCAGCCGTTGCCTGATTGTTCCGGCATATCTCCCGGATGAACTTCCGGCATATTTTCCCATAGCCACTTTCAAGCCCCATGATTCAATCCGTTTCTTGGCTCCTTTCAAGAATTGTTGGTCTATCTTACTCGAAGGTGATACGATAACCACTTTATCACCTTTCTGCAAAAAGGGAGGAAATTGAATATCCATATATATTCTTATTTAATTGACTTTCATTGATAAAATACCAGACTGCCCGAACACATTTGTTTTCATTTGCAAAAATACAGGAAAAAACGGTTCCATGCACATCCAACAGCCAAAACAAATGAAATATAGCAAAATGTTACATAATGGATGCATTTTTTCGGGTTATAATCGTTATTTTTTCAATCATTTTTCTGATATTTGCTAAAAATCTAACGTTATGGAACCTATTCTAAATTTTGCCCAGCTAACGGCCCATCTCAAAAAGCTAAACCATAGAAAACGAATTGCCGTGGTCTGTGCCAACGATCCTAACACAGAGTATGCCATCTCTCGTGCGCTGGAAGAGGGAATTGCAGAATTTCTAATGATTGGAGATTCTACAATTCTGAAGAAGTATCCCACACTCAAACAATATCCTGAATATGTAAAAACCATCCATATAGAAAATTCGGACGAGGCGGCACGCGAGGCTGTCCGTATCGTTCGCGAAGGGGGAGCCGATATTTTGATGAAAGGGATTATCAATACAGACAATTTACTACATGCTATACTCGACAAGGAAAAAGGGTTGTTGCCAAAAGGTAAAATCCTCACGCATCTGGCAGTGATGGAAATTCCTACTTATCATAAACTGCTTTTCTTCTCGGATGCCGCGGTCATTCCACGGCCTACGTTACAACAACGTATAGAGATGATTTGGTATGCTATCTGTACCTGCCGTCATTTTGGCATCGATCAGCCGCGTATTGCATTGATTCATTGTACAGAAAAAGTGAGTGCCAAGTTCCCTCATTCATTAGATTATGTGAATATCGTAGAGCTTGCCGAAGCGGGAGAATTCGGAAATGTGACTATTGACGGTCCGCTGGACGTACGTACTGCGTGCGAACAGGCAAGTGGTGATATTAAAGGGATTGTATCTCCTATCAACGGACAGGCAGACGTATTGATATTCCCGAACATCGAATCGGGCAACGCATTCTACAAATCTGTCTCCCTGTTTGCAAAGGCAGAAATGGCAGGATTGCTGCAAGGTCCTATTTGTCCTGTAGTACTTCCGTCGCGCAGTGATTCCGGCTTGTCTAAATATTATAGCATTGCGATGGCGTGCTTACAAGTGTCAGGAGATTGCGAGTGCAGAAAACAGGCTAATCAGGTCACGAACTCATCATTCTAAATTCATCACTTAAAACTCACCATTCATGAAAATACTGGTTATCAACCCCGGCTCTACTTCTACAAAGATAGCAGTTTACGAAAACGAGACTCCGCTGTTTATTAGCAATATAAAACATTCCGTAGAAGAACTGTCCGCTTTTCCCGAGGTAATAGATCAGTTTGAATTTCGGAAAAATCTGGTATTACAAGAATTGGAGAACAACAAGATTCCTTTTTCTTTTGACGCAATCATCGGACGCGGAGGTTTGGTGAAACCGATACCGGGCGGAGTGTATGAGGTGAACGATGCTATGAAACGTGATACAGTACATGCCATGCGCACCCATGCTTGCAACTTGGGAGGACTGATTGCCAGCGAACTGGCCGCCACCCTGCCCAACTGCCCGGCATTCATCGCTGATCCGGGAGTGGTGGATGAACTGGAAGATATAGCTCGCATTACAGGTTCTCCTTTAATGCCGAAAATTACCATTTGGCACGCCTTGAACCAAAAAGCAATCGCACGGCGTTTCGCCAAAGAGCAAGGGACGCAATACGAAGAGTTGGATTTAATCATCTGCCATTTAGGAGGAGGCATTTCTGTCGCAGTCCATCATCACGGACGAGCCATCGACGCCAACAATGCGTTGGACGGCGAAGGTCCTTTCTCACCGGAACGCGCCGGCACACTTCCTGCCGGTCAATTGATCGACCTTTGTTTTAGCGGTCAGCATACCAAAGACGAATTGAAGAAACGTATCTCCGGACGTGCCGGATTGACTGCTCATTTAGGCACGACCGATGTACCCGCCATCATCCAATCGATAGAAGAAGGAGATAAAAAGGCGGAATTAATACTGGACGCCATGATTTATAATGTCGCAAAAGCGATAGGAGCCAGTGCTACTGTACTTTGCGGGAAAATAGACGCTATCCTCCTGACAGGAGGAATCGCTTATTCGGACTATGTGGTTTCAAGGCTGAAAAAAAGAATCTCTTTCCTAGCTCCCATCTATGTTTATCCGGGAGAGAATGAAATGGAGTCATTAGCTTTTAATGCAATAGGAGCTTTGAAAGGAGAGTTGCCCATACAAGTTTATAAGTAATGCAAATTATTGATTCATCAGTTCCATCGGCTTCATCTTATTTTACTCCATACTTTTACCTGCTATCTCCTTATTTATCAGTGTTTCAAGAATCAGGTGAAATGGATGAACCACAAACCTTACAGTAACATTTATAATACTTATTTCTTAAGAAAAAATTACTTCCTCCAATAAGGCAAGTTCCCAGCTACGCCAAACAATAGTAATTAACTTCAGCTCACCTTTCGCCTTGGCTTCTGCCACCAGCTCATCTTCACTATAACGAAGTAACTGTTCGCGCGCCTCATCAGCAAGGGCACATATTTCTTTTTCCGAAGCACCGGCTTTTGCATATTTCACCTCAAGCAAATAGGTGAAAGGAGGCAGTACGGGAACCGACGGACTAGGTTTGAAGAAGAAATCTGCAAAACCCTTATTCAATTCGTATTCCGGATAGAGCTGGTAATAACGATACATCCCTAAATAGGCAAGCAAGAAGCCTTTAATGTGCGCTTCACCTTCAATATATTCACGGATACGGCTTTGCTCACGAACAGCATTGGCGATAAAATCGAACAAAGGTTTCCAGTCTCCCCTGAAAGCCATATTCTCAAATAAAGCACTCATCCTGTTCATGTCAATTTTAAAGATATCATGCTTGATGTAGCCTTGTATCAAGAAATTAAACAGCTGTTCTCTTACAACTAAATTCGGTACATGTAAAATGGGCCTTCCCACCATGTCCACACCTTTAATGGAAAGAAGTCCGAAATAGAATAATAAAGACTTGAAATTACTGGGGTCCGTCATCTCCAATGCAGAAAAATGAGTAACAATGTCAGTAACAATCTCTCCTTGCTCGGCTATTTCCTTTATAACAGAAAAATTCTCTCCCAATCCGTGATCTAATTTTATCAAATATGCCAACTTGTTAAAGTCAGTGCGAATGTTAGGGTCTACAATTTCTTTAGGCTTTTTATGATGAAGTACAAAAGATTTCAGAAAATAAAGTGCCATGTCAGAATTAAACATACACTGTTCCAATGTATCTTCACTAAAGCAATAATTGTCATAATTGGGTTTCATCATGGCAACTATTTCATCTATAGATTCTTGAAGCACTCCCTGCCCTTTATAATATTTCAACATCTCACGTAACTCATTCTCACTGAATCCAACCAAATCATTAAACCATGAATCATTTGTGATATTGGTTCCGATGTTAAAGCCACTAGTCACATCATCCATCGTCACCGGACTCACTCCGGTAATAAACAACCG
Organism: Bacteroides luhongzhouii; assembly: GCF_009193295.2. Lineage (NCBI taxonomy): Bacteria > Pseudomonadati > Bacteroidota > Bacteroidia > Bacteroidales > Bacteroidaceae > Bacteroides > Bacteroides luhongzhouii. Next base: position 594,529 of record NZ_CP059973.1, read on the forward strand.
TTCAAGAGCAGCTCCGGTTCCGGTAGTAGCGGATTTTATCACGTTAAAGAAGCCACGAATAAAACCTTCGCCATGCGTTGCTTTCCTGTAAAATTCCGTACCGTAAGTCGAAAGAATGGTATTGGTGAAATTATCATATTCATCAATGAGTAAATAAATACGAATATTTTTCTTACGGGTAGCATAGGAATTAATCGCAGACAGAAAAGCACCGGGTTCTTTTTGTATTTTCTCATCAAGAACATCCCAAATTTCTTTTCCTAACAAATCTTCATACTTAAAGACAAAATCTTTAAGTTTGCTACAACAATGTAGCTTAAATGATAGCTCTACTTCGTTGACATTGGAACTCACTTCCGAAAAATTAAATCGCATGATGAGAAACTGATTGTGGAGCTTCGTCGGATGCTGACCTATATATAGCTGACCAAACAACTCGTCAAACAGTTCAGCATGATTTACGTCATAATAGGCCTCTAACATAGCCAAAGTCAGACTCTTCCCAAATCTACGGGGACGTATCAGAAACAGATAAGGCGGTTGCATCTCTATTTTTTCAATGAACATTGTCTTATCTACATAATAATAATTCTCTTTCTGAATTCGGCTAAAATCAGTTATTCCGTAAGGTATTTGTTTCATCATATTGCGATTCCTTTCAATTTATCTGTCCCTTATTTCTGCAGACTTTTTTCAATATTCTGCAAACGGCGTTCTAATGCTGCATACTTTTCATCCTTTTCTTTTAAAAGACGCTCGTAGAGTTCAGTGATTTTGTCGATAGGATTGAAATTGTTTACCCGATTATCATTACTACTGTCAGTATCTTCGGTATAGGATTTCACAGTACCAATATTAATCTTTGCCCCACCTGTATTTTGTTCCGAATCATTCACCGTATTATTCTCGAACACCACCGTCTGTGCATCCTCCTCCAAAGTCTTGAGATAATCGAAAGGGACATTCAATGCACGTGCAAAACGCTGCAACATCTCATCATCAATCACTTTCATCTTCTCATATTTAGAAACAGCAGGTTGTGAGAGATGTACTAATTCACTCAAACCCTCCTGGTTCATATTCTTTTCAATACGGGTACGACGTATATTGCGTCCGTGATGGACTCTCCCAATTGTCAATTCTTCTGTTTCCATTTTTATTTTCTTTCTTTTTAAAATCCAACAAATATACAAATGAAAAGTTTCGCTCGAAGCAAATATACGAAAAAAACGAATAGATGTGATAATATGGATAAAAGGAATATTACAACCTGACAAATAGAATAAAATGAATACTTCAAACAGCGCATAATGTGTTAAATTATCACGAACTTTACCGCACGAAAGGGCAACAAACAAAAGAGCTTACGAACATGAAAAGAATATTGACAAACAAAGAATACAGGTTCATAAAAGAGCTCAAAGAATTGATGACTAAATACAATACGGTGATCTCTACAGATACACAAGGGAAAATTGAAATTGTGGTGAATGAAGACAACGAATCATTTGATTTTGAAGCAGAAAGCACGATCCACTTAGGAGCTTGTTTTTCAGATTATGAGTTAAATGAATTACTGGAAAAGAACTTCGCACACATAAAACGAATAAAAGAGGAGTATAAAACAAACTTGTAAACGGATTTATATAATTGAAAAATCATTAATCCTAATCTCTATATAAACACCCCACCGGTTTCTTTAAAACCAACGGCCTCTTCCTTTTAAAGGAAGGGGCCGTTCCTTTTAAAGGAATGAAGCTTTGGTTTTAAAGAAAGAAAAACGACCTTATTAACTGGTATATTTGCCTGTACCATAAACTTTTTGAGCAAAAAAGCTCTTTCAAAGAAATTTTTCTCATATCTTTGCGACGTGTTAAGTTAATAAATTGATTAAGGTCGATTTTTGACTGTTTCGAATCGGGAAGTATGGGGGTACTTTCCGATTCTTTTTTGGGGAAAATATAACAAGGTGTCTTTCATCTTTTTAAGGGTTTTAATAAACTGGATAAATCTAATATATACTAACTCTATATATAAAACAGTTCACCCCCGAATGATACTAATAAAAAATAAGGCTGTTTCAAAATTAAATTTGAAACAGCCTTCATTATATATAGAAGCTACGTTTTCTTACTTCTTTTCCGGTCTTGGCAACAAAACCTTTCTAGAAAGTTTGAATTTACCAGTTTTCGGATCGATATCAATCAGTTTTACCTCGATTTCATCACCTTCTTTGATTCCGGCTTCTTCTACTGTTTCCAGACGTTTCCAGTCAATCTCAGAGATGTGCAGCAAACCATCCTTGCCCGGCAAGAATTCGATGAATGCACCATAAGGCATAATAGAACGAACTTTACCTTTATAAACTTCGCCTACTTCAGGAACAGCAACGATTGCTTTAATCATGCGCATTGCATCATCAATACATTTCTTGTTTGTTCCGGAAACTTCGATGCGTCCCATACCATCAATTTCTTCGATAGTAATCACAGCACCAGTTTCTTCCTGCATACCTTGGATGATCTTTCCACCAGGGCCGATCACAGCACCGATAAATTCTTTAGGAATTGTCATCGTTTCGATACGTGGAGCATGTTCTTTCAGGTCGGCACGTGGTTCGGCAATTGTTTCAGTAATCTTATTAAGGATATGCATACGTCCTTCTTTAGCCTGGTTCAAAGCACGTTCCAGAATATCGTAAGACAGACCGTCTACCTTGATATCCATCTGTGTAGCAGTGATACCATCTTTTGTTCCGGTCACCTTGAAGTCCATATCTCCCAAGTGGTCTTCGTCACCCAGAATATCAGACAATACAGCATATTTTTCTTCGCCCGGATTCTTAATCAGTCCCATAGCGATACCCGATACCGGTTTCTTGATCTTCACACCTGCATCCATCAATGCCAATGTGCCGGCACATACGGTAGCCATAGAAGAAGAACCGTTAGATTCGAGGATATCTGAAACCACACGTACTACATACGGATAATCAGCAGGAATCTGTCCCTTCAAAGCACGCCAAGCCAAGTGACCGTGACCGATTTCACGACGGCCCACACCACGTTGTGCTTTTGCTTCGCCTGTAGAGAAAGGAGGGAAGTTATAGTGTAACAAGAAACGTTCTTTTCCGTGTTCCAAAACATCGTCGATAATCTTCTCATCCAGTTTTGTACCCAGAGTAACAGAAGTCAATGACTGTGTTTCACCACGAGTAAAGATAGCAGATCCGTGAGGGCCAGGCAGAGGACCTACCTCACACCAGATCGGGCGGATTTCAGTAGTCTTACGACCATCCAAACGCTTACCTTCGTCAAGAATAGAACGGCGCATGGCTTCTTTTTCTACATCGTGGTAGTAACGGTCGATCAATGCAGCCTTTTCGTCCAACTCTTCTTCAGAGAATTGAGCTTTGAATTCTTCGCGGATCGCTTCGAAAGCAGCAAAACGTTCGTGTTTGTTGTTGTTTCCTGAAGCGGCAACTGCGTAAGCCTTATCGTAACATGCTTCGCGAACAGCCTTGCGCAAGTCTTCGTCATTTACTTCGTGGTTGTATTCGCGTTTTACAGTTTTTCCAACCTCTTCAGTCAACTCCATCTGCGCTTTGCAATGAATCTTGATAGCTTCGTGAGCTACTTTCATTGCTTCCAGCAATTCAGCTTCGGATACTTCATGCATTTCACCTTCTACCATCATGATGTTCTCATAAGTAGCGGCTACCATCAAGTCCATGTCAGCTTTTTCCAGTTGTTCAAAAGTCGGATTGATAACGAACTGTCCGTCGATACGCGCTACACGTACTTCAGAGATCGGTCCGTTGAAAGGAATATCTGAAACGGCAAGTGCTGCAGAAGCGGCAAGTCCTGCCAATGCATCCGGCATGTCCACACCATCAGCAGAAAAGAGGATGATGTTCACATATACCTCTGCGTGATAATTATCGGGGAATAAAGGACGGAGAGCACGGTCGACAAGACGGCAAGTCAGAATTTCATAATCAGAAGCTCTACCTTCTCGCTTGGTGAAACCACCAGGGAAACGGCCGAATGCCGCAAATTTTTCTTTGTACTCTACCTGTAAAGGCATAAAATCTGTTCCGGGAACTGCATCTTTAGCGGCACAAACAGTAGCTAACAACATGGTGTTGCCCATGCGGAGCATTACAGAACCGTCTGCCTGTTTTGCCAACTTTCCCGTCTCGAGTGTGATGGTTCTTCCATCAGGTAACTCGATTGTCTTAACAATTGGGTTAATCATAAAAATTGTTTTATCTATACTTTTTCTTTCAAAATTCCTGCAAAGATATACATTTATCGTGGTAATCAGGTGGAAATGAGGTAAAAAGTTAGTAGTGAACTGATTTTTTTTCAAAATTAGGATGAAGAACACGGCAAAATGCTTTGACTAATCTCGAAAAGAAGTATATTTGCATCTCGTTAATAACACACACTATATGAAAAAGGTTACTTTTGCAGCGCTCGCCGCACTTACTATTACAGCTTGTAGTTCCGGTCCTAAATTCCAGGTGAACGGGGATGTATCAGGAGCCGACGGTAAAATGCTTTATCTCGAAGCTTCCGGTCTGGAAGGTATTGTTCCGCTCGATTCAGTGAAGCTGAAGGGGGAAGGCACATTCAGTTTCAAGCAGCCTCGTCCCGAATCACCCGAATTTTATCGCTTGCGGATTGACGACAAAATCATCAACTTTTCTGTAGATTCTATCGAAACGATTCAGATCAAAGCTCCGTATGTGGATTTCTCCACGACTTACACGGTGGAAGGTTCGGAAAACAGCAACAAGATAAAAGAGCTGACGTTGAAGCAGATCCGCCTTCAAAAAGAGGTGGACGACTTGCTGGCAGCTTTACGCAGTAACAGAATGGGACATGATGTGTTCGAAGACAGTCTGGCAACATTGCTCAACAATTATAAGGAAGATGTCAAAGTGAACTATATTTTCGCTGCTCCCAACACGGCAGCCGCTTACTTTGCCCTGTTCCAAAAACTCAATAATTATCTGATATTCGATCCGTTGAACAATAAAGACGATGTGAAATGTTTCGCTGCTGTTGCTACGAGCCTCAACAATGCGTTCCCTCATGCCGTACGTTCCAAGAACCTTTATAATATTGTAATCAAAGGAATGAAGAACACGCGCCAGCCACAGGCAAAAGCATTGGAGATTCCCCAAGAGAAAATAGTGGAAACCGGAATTATCGACATCGCCCTGCGTGACGTGAAAGGAAATGTGCGCAAGCTGACCGACCTGAAAGGAAAAGTCGTATTGCTCGATTTCTCTGTATTCCAGTCGCCTGCCGGATCTCCTCATAACCTGATGCTTCGCGAACTATATAATGAATACGCAAAACAAGGATTGGAAATATACCAGGTATCTCTCGATGCGGACGAACACTACTGGAAAACTGCGGCAGACAATCTTCCCTGGGTTTGTGTACGCGATGGAAACGGAGTATATTCTACAAACGTAGCTGTATATAATGTTCGTCAGGTTCCATCTATCTTTTTGATTAATCGTAACAACGAATTGAAGCTTCGTGGCGAAGATATCAAGGATTTGGAAGCAGCTGTCAAGTCATTGCTCTAAGTTGTTATAATTTAGCATATTTCATTTAAATATGTTACATAGCATCCTTTTTCGCTTGACACGTATCACTTAAAAGTCTATCTTTGCAAAGAAATAATGATAAGAGGGTTCCAACATGGCTCATGTTGGAATTCTTTTTTGTTTATATGACCATTTAAAACAATTAAAGGAGGAAAACATCATGGCTTATATGTCAGAAGAAGGTTACAAGAAACTGATGGCGGAACTGAAGGAACTGGAAACAGTGGAACGCCCGAAGATCTCTGCGGCAATAGCCGAAGCCAGAGATAAAGGAGACTTGTCTGAAAATGCAGAATACGATGCTGCCAAAGAGGCGCAGGGTATGCTTGAAATGCGCATCAACAAATTGAAAGCTACCATTGCAGACGCAAAAATCATTGATGAATCTAAACTGAAAACAGATTCTGTACAGATTTTAAATAAAGTGGAACTGAAGAATGTAAAGAACGGTATGAAGATGACTTATACCATCGTTTCCGAAAGTGAAGCTAACCTGAAGGAAGGAAAGATTTCCGTTAACACCCCAATTGCACAAGGTCTGCTTGGCAAGAAGGTGGGTGATGTAGCCGAAATCACTGTTCCACAAGGTAAAATTGCATTGGAAGTAGTAAACATATCAATTTAACGTAAAGGCAGGTCTCCTTATGGGGCTTGCCTTAATTTATCAATAAAAGTTATGGCAACAATATTCAGTAGAATCATCGCAGGCGAAATCCCCTGCTACAAGGTGGCGGAAAACGAAAAGTTTTTTGCGTTTCTCGATATCAATCCGTTGGTAAAGGGACACACATTGGTGGTGCCCAAACAGGAAGTAGACTATATTTTCGATTTGAGCGATGAGGACCTGGCTGCTATGCATGTATTTGCAAAGAAAGTGGCCCGTGCCATTGAAAAAGCTTTCCCCTGCAAAAAGGTGGGCGAAGCGGTTATCGGACTGGAAGTTCCTCATGCACATATTCATTTAATTCCTATTCAAAAGGAATCGGATATGTTGTTTTCGAATTCTAAACTGAAATTGTCAGATGAAGAATTCAAATCCATAGCACAAGCGATCAACTCCTCTCTATAAAACATGATGATGAAATAATAAAAGGCATTCTGTGACAGAATGCCTTTTTCTTTTATTTCTCTTTACTCTCGGCTACTTCAACCAGGTAAACTCCGATACAGATAAAAATAATGGCAAACGTTTGCGTCCAGCTAAAACGGTCTTGCCCCAAAGCAAGGGAAGCAATAGTTGCTACAATCAGAATCAGATAACCATAAATGGCAACCACCGTTGTTTTCAGATATTTCAGACCGACAGGCAGTAACATATAACTGATGGTGGTCGGAAAAATCAATACGAACATCAAGATAAGGAAAGGTGTCCAATGGAATGGCATGGAGAATACCGGAGCATCGAATCCTGTAATAAACGTTACGATCATGGCGGATACGGCAGCACCGGAAAAAGTATATCGCAACATTGTTACTGCTCCGATGGCAGTCAGAATACGCTGACTAAGAATCAGATAGACAGCATATACCACAGAACTAAGAAGACAAAGCATATTTCCCGTGAAAGCATCGGACGCCAAATCATCACTTTGCTGGGTTAAGATACAAACCAATGCTCCTATCAGACCGATAGAAATTCCTATGATTTTTTTAGTGGTCGCCTTCTCCTTATAAAAGAATATCATCATAAGAAAAACCCAGATAGGCTGGAGGCTGGTAAAAATGGAACTGGAAACAGGGGTTGTTTTACTCAATCCGGCCAGGTAGAGAAACATAAAGCCGTAAAGCCCCAAGGCTCCCAACAGGAAGAGGAGCCATTTGTCTTTGGCAGATGATTTCTCCGGAGGCATAAACCACCCGATTACCCAAAAGGCTGCTGCCGCAAATGTGCAGCGAAGGGTTGCCCCTGTCAGCGGACTCATCCACAAAGGCAGAAGATACTTCAGGGCATTCATATTTAAACCGCTAAAAACTTTCGAGACGGCCATGCTAAGATTGGCTTCCAGTTTCTTATTCTTCATTTTTTATTTCAATTGGTCGTTAAACAAAAAGGTATGACGGCGCCGGTATGCCCAGAAAAGAGTCACAATGGTAATCAGCAGATTAAGAATAAACGGAAACTCTTGTGATTGGGTATGAAATACCCATTGGAAAAAATCGACGATAAAGGGATAGAGCAAAATAGCCAGGTAGTTCATCATCATCACAAATGCCAAAGCTAACGTGGTCTTTTGCGGCAATGCGGTCTGTGTGGTCTTATCATAGAGCATGGGCTGGATAATGCCATACCCTAAACCGACCAGAATACATCCGGGAATAATCAGCCATTCAATCGGAGCTATCCAAATTAACAATAGGCCTAATGCTATCGACAACAGGCTATATGTCTTCGTACGTTCTTTAAACAAGCCTACAATCTTATCCAGGCAGAAGCCCGGAGCGGTGATGGCCAGGAAGAAAAGCGAAATCATCAGTCCGGAATTACCACTGGAGAAGTGATGCTTTTCCATTAAGAAAGGCAGATTGAAGATCACTACTACCACAATATATGTAATCACTCCATAAAAAAGCATCAGTTCTATCAGATGTTTGATGTGAATACCATATTTGCTGCCTCCTATGTCTATGGCAGACTGCCGGGCAGCTTTGCTGTCTTCTGTCGGACTCGTCTCCGTCGCCGTAGTAGCTGCTGCAGACGAAGAAGATGCTGTAAAAGCGACTTCTCCGGAGCGGTCTTCTTTCAAATGTCCTACCAGCAGGATGGAAACCAACGGGAGGAGATAGACAAGAAAAGGCAGGTGCCAACTGACTTCTGCCAGATAGCCCGTCACGGCAGTTGCTATCACTAACGTGAAATTAGTAATGGCCGAACTCAATCCGAACTGTTTCACCCGATAAGTCCCTACAAAATATTTGGAAACCAAGCCGGTAGATAAAGGGATAATAAGTCCGGAGCCGATACCAAGCAAGGCACTTACCACAATCAACTGCCACATTCGATTGGAAATCAGATACAGAATGCCGCTTGCGGCAAAAAGCCAGAGTCCGACTTTCAATACACGGACATAATCGACTTTCTCTGTCAGCTTACCCCCCAGCAATATAAAAGGAATGATGAGCAATGATGGCAGTGAGGTCAACATCTGTATGTCCAGATCCGTAGCTTTCGGAAATATCTTCGTAAGGTCACCCAATATAGGTGAAACAGCTAGTCCCGGCAATGAAGTCAATGCCGAAATAGACCAGATGGCAATTAAAGTGATAAGAGGAATTGTTCCTCGTCCCGTCTGTATCTTCATAATGCTTATTCGTTAAAAGTTTAGGTTTGAAGAAAACAATAGTCGCTTTATAAAGTTCAAATAGGCAATAAACATACTTCATTTAGAGATATCGGGACTATTCTTATCAAGTCAATTCAGTGATAAGATAAAAAGTAGTCAACCTTAATCAGGGAGTTTACCCGCTACAAGATACTACGAAGAAGGTTATATTCTCAAACTATTCTCACTGTTATGAGAAAAAATTCTCATCGCAGTGAGAAAATTTTCTCATAATATTGAGTATTTTTTCTCATTACGATGAGAATATTCTCTTCTCGAAAGGGAAAAGATACTCCTCATAAGTTCTTCCAAACAAGAAGACTCCCCTCCTTAATAAACGCCAAATAATGTAAAACCCGGAAACTTTCAAAACTATCTGCTGTTGTTGTGGGAAATTCGACGGGGAAAATCCCCATCGCCCTAAACCTTTAAAAAAACAAATTAGTATGGAAGATTTAAATTTCAGAAAAGGTGATGCAAAAACCGATGTATTTGGTTCAGACAGAATGTTACAACCCTCTCCGGTAGAGAAAATACCTGATGGACCTACTACTCCTGAAGTCGCCTATCAAATGGTGAAAGATGAAACATTTGCTCAAACCCAACCACGTCTGAATCTGGCTACTTTCGTTACCACTTATATGGATGAATACGCCACTAAGCTGATGAATGAGGCCATTAACATCAACTACATTGATGAAACAGAATATCCGCGTATCGCAGTGATGAACGGTAAATGTATCAACATCGTTGCCAACTTGTGGAACTCCCCCGAAAAAGACACTTGGAAAACAGGTGCGTTGGCTATCGGTTCTTCAGAAGCATGTATGCTGGGTGGTGTAGCCGCTTGGCTGCGTTGGCGCAAGAAAAGACAAGCACAGGGCAAACCGTTTGATAAACCAAACTTTGTTATTTCTACAGGTTTCCAGGTTGTTTGGGAAAAGTTTGCACAGTTGTGGCAGATTGAAATGCGTGAAGTGCCTTTGACACTCGAAAAAACCACTCTCGACCCCGAAGAAGCTTTAAAAATGTGTGATGAAAACACCATCTGTATCGTACCGATTCAAGGCGTTACATGGACTGGACTGAATGATGACGTCGAAGCATTGGACAAAGCACTGGATGCCTACAATGCCAAGACCGGTTATGACATTCCTATCCACGTAGATGCCGCCAGTGGTGGTTTCATCCTTCCGTTCCTGTATCCGGAAAAGAAATGGGACTTCCGTTTGAAATGGGTACTTTCTATCAGCGTATCCGGTCATAAGTTTGGCTTGGTATATCCGGGACTCGGATGGGTCTGCTGGAAAGGCAAAGAATATCTGCCCGAAGAAATGTCATTCAGCGTAAATTACCTGGGTGCCAACATTACACAGGTAGGTTTGAACTTCTCTCGTCCGGCCGCACAAATCCTGGGACAATATTATCAATTCATCCGTTTAGGATTCCAGGGTTACAAAGAAGTACAGTACAATTCCCTGCAAATTGCTAAATATATCCACAGCGAAATAGCCAAGATGGTTCCGTTTGTCAACTACTCTGAAGATGTTGTGAACCCATTATTCATCTGGTATCTGAAACCGGAATATGCAAAGAAGGCTAAATGGACTTTGTACGATTTGCAAGACAAATTGTCTCAACATGGTTGGATGGTTCCTGCTTACACATTGCCTTCCAAACTGGAAGATTATGTAGTGATGCGTGTCGTTGTCCGTCAGGGATTCAGCCGTGATATGGCAGATATGCTACTGGGCGACATCAACAACGCTATCGCCGAACTCGAAAAACTGGAATATCCTACTCCTACCCGTATGGCTCAAGAAAAGAATCTTCCGGTAGAAGCTAAGATGTTCAACCACGGCGGTCATCGTAAAACCGTGAAAAAATAAAAAGAATCTATGGATAAAAAAGTAACACTCGCTCAATTGAAAGAAGTGGTACAGGAGGCATACGATCAGGTAAAGACTAATACCGGCGGCAAGAACGCCGACTATATCCCCTACCTGGCAAATGTCAACAAAGATCTCTTTGGAATCAGTGTCTGCCTGCTCAACGGGCAGACCATCCATGTGGGAGATACTGACTACCGCTTCGGTATAGAATCCGTATCCAAAGTACATACGGCTATTCTGGCACTGCGCCAATATGGTGCCAAAGAAATCCTGGACAAGATTGGAGCCGACGCAACAGGCTTGCCTTTCAATTCAATTATCGCCATCTTGCTGGAGAACGACCATCCGTCTACTCCGTTGGTAAACGCCGGAGCTATCTCTGCCTGCAGCATGGTGCAGCCCATTGGCGACTCTGCCAAGAAATGGGATGCCATCGTAGGAAACGTGACCGATTTATGCGGCAGCGCCCCACAGTTGATTGATGAATTGTACAAGTCCGAATCGGATACCAACTTCAACAACCGTTCTATCGCATGGTTGCTGAAAAATTATAATCGGATTTATGATGATCCGGATATGTCATTAGACCTCTACACCCGTCAGTGCTCATTGGGAGTGACTGCATTGCAGCTTTCCATTGCAGCCGGCACAATCGCCAACGGTGGCGTAAATCCGGTGACCAAGAAAGAAGTTTTTGATGCCACGCTGGCTCCTAAAATCACTGCCATGATTGCCGCAGTAGGTTTCTACGAACATACCGGCGACTGGATGTACACTTCCGGCATCCCTGCCAAAACAGGTGTGGGCGGTGGTGTGATGGGTGTACTGCCCGGACAGTTCGGTATTGCTGCATTTGCTCCTCCTTTGGATGGATCGGGCAACTCCGTGAAAGCGCAGTTAGCTATTCAATACATCATGAACAAGCTGGAATTAAATGTGTTTAGCAACAACCATATCAC